>CAYLJQ010000021.1:0-25078 GCA_964383955.1 uncultured Heliomicrobium sp.
TCATCCGTGGACGGCCAACACCAAAGTCACGGTTCGCAAAGATGACAAGAACTTCCCGTTGATCAAACAGTTTGAAGATTCGTTTGAGTGGACGGAAGAAACCTATCAGTACAAACAGTTCAACTTCAAAGAAAACAAGGTCGTGATGAGCATGGATATAGCCAAAACCGACATGACCAAAAAAGGCGTCAAAGGGATTCATGCCGTCGAAGGGAATGCCAACGTCAAACCCGATTCCTTCCCGCTGGTCTGGTATCGCAACTACGGCAAAGGTCGCATGTTTTATTCCGAACCCGGGCACAATTCGGCCATCTGGAATGACGCGCGGTATCAAACCATGCTGGTGGGCGCGGTGAAGTGGGCCGCCAAGAAAAAGTAGTTTCCAGCCAATCACCGTTCAGGAGGTTTACGATGCCCGGTTCAAGTCCAACCTGTCCAAAATGCAAAGCAGCCATGGAAGAAGGGTTTCTGCTTGATCGGGGCGACCATAACTCGTCAAACGTCCCGACCTGGGTAGGTGGCCCTCCTGACAAACGCTGGTGGGGCCTGAGAACGGGCGATAAAGAAAAGCTTCAGGTAGTCACATTGCGCTGCGTTCGATGTGGCTACCTTGAATCTTACGCGCCAAATCCTGCTGAATAATCCAGCGACAGCCAACACCAGGATTTTCCGGGTACGGTAAAAAGTGAATGAACGCTCCGGATTACGACACTCCGTGGAAAGACTTGCTGGATCGTTTCTTTGAAGCGTTCATGGCTTTCTTCTTTTCCGAAGCACACGCGCAAATTGATTGGATGCGCGGGTACGAGTTCCTGGATAAGGAACTGCAAAAGATTACAGCCGACGCGGCCATTGGTCGCCGTGCAGTGGATAAGCTGGTCAAAGTTTGGCTGAAATCCGGTTCGGAAATGGTCGTCCTTACGCATTGCGAAGTTCAGGGCAACCGCGAGCCGGATTTTGAAAAACGTATTTACACGTATCATCATCGCATTCGTGACCGGTTTGACGAGTCCGTGGCAACATTTGTCGTGCTGACCGATCGCCACCGCCGCTGGCGTCCAAAGGAATACAAACACGAAGCTTTAGGAACAAAGTTGTCCTTGCGTTTTTCTGTCGCCAAAGTGCTTGACTATGGAAATCGCTGGGAAGAATTGGAACAGGATCGAAACCCCTTTTCTATTGTCGTTATGGCGCATCTGCGTTTGCTGGAAACCGGCAAAAATCCGCAGCGGCGTTTGAAATGGAAGCTGATTCTGACCAAAATGCTTTATGACCGAGGCTACACCGAACGTGAAGTGATTGATCTGTTCCGCTTTCTGGACTGGATGTTCTTTTTGCCGGAAGATTTGCAGCGCGAATATCGGATCAATATCGAAGAATTCGAGGAGGAAAGAAAAATGCCTTATGTAACGACAATAGAGCGGATGGGAATCGAAAAAGGCCGCGTTGAAGGCCGCGTTGAAGGCCGCGTTGAAGGAGCGATGGAGGCGAATGAAGACTTTGCCTTTTATTTCCTGCAACGACAGTTTGGCCCTTTGAGCGACGAAACGAAAACCATGATCCACTCCCTTTCCCTGGAACATCTCACTCAATTAAGCCGCGCGATGTTTGACTTTAAATCACTGGATGATCTGACAGCCTGGTTACACAGCAGCGCTACAGGCGTTGAAGTAAACTGATGAACATGCGATGAATAAAACACACGTCAAAGAACAAAAGGGCAAGCTGACCAGCTTGCCCTTTTGTTCTTTGCGTCAATTGAAACTGACGGTGAGCATCAAGCCCAGCCATTGATCCGACGAACGCCTTCCCAGCACGTTGGAAAAGCCATAGCCGCTGGTTCGGATGGAATAGTATTTCGTCGTCAAACCCAGGCCGAGTCCGTTTTCAAACCGATACCGAACCTGTCCCATCGCATACCCCCCGGTCCCCCAGCGCGATTCGCAAACTGTGCAATCCAGACTTGGCCCGTAATTGTCACCGGTGTTGATGTATTCGTTGTACGTTCCAAACGCGCCTCCACCGCCGACGGAAGCCTGCACCTTGCTGCGGCGAGGCGTCAGGTAGATGCGCGCGCCGGCATAAGGGAAGGTTTGTGCGTCATTGACCCTGATTCCCAAGCCGGGAGCAAGGGGGATGTCACGGCGACCAGTCAACCCCTGAAAGGCGATGTCCACGCCGAAATCTATTTGCAGTTGCCGCACTTTTGGCGGAGTAAGTCCCGCATTGACTCCAAAGGCAAAGGCATTTTCAAACAATCCGCTCTGGCGCAATTCTCCCCTGGGGCCAAACCCGCCCAAAGACAACTCCAAAGAGAAGATCCCCATGCGCGAAAATGTTCCTTGAGATTGTGTCGTAACGGATTTGCCGGAATCAGGAGTTTCAGCGGCGGCATTGGTTGGAATGGGTGCCGGCTCAGTGGAGTCGCTTTGAGCAAATGCGGAAACGTTAAGCAATATCAGAAGCAGCAAGGTGAGTGTAACAGTCGAATTGATTTTCATAGTTCCTCCGAAACTGCACGCTGGGCAGACATGCAGATCAGTTTGGCGATCGTTATCGTCAAAAGGGGGATTAGAGGGATTTTCAATCAACTCGCAGGTTGGCCGCAGTATTGTCGTGATTCAGAAAAGTGTCAATTGATGTTTCAAGTCAGGCGAGAAAACAACAATGAAAGCGCCGGTTCGCCCCTGACTTCAGCGGGTATGCAGCCTGGCAGCAGAACTGTTTCCCGCCTGCATCGCGTGCGAACCAAGGGCGCTTTCAAAAGAAGCGAATGATGTAATTCATCATCCACTGTGTTATGCGGCTTGAGGTGATGTATTTCTTTGCAGTTAGCTGCCGATCAGACCGCCGTCTCCTTTTCGCACGGCGACCACGGCAGGACGCGGCTTGCCTCCATCCGGGAAAAAGCTGCTCGGATTGTTGTAGGTCGAACCTTCGCCCGGATGCTGGATCGAGGCGAAAAGCGTTCGATTGTCCGGAGAAATGGCCAGACTGGCGACTTCTCCGCCGGGAATGCCGCTCAGAAACTGGCGTAAATAACCGCGCTCAGCGCCTTGAACCGGAACGACGTAAATGCCATCGTTTTTGCGGAAGGTGTTGATCTGGCCGTCCGTCGCAATCCACAAATTTCCCGCTTTATCGAAGGTGATGTTGTCCGGCGAAGAAATCGGGCTAATGCCGCCTTGCCACCCCGCCCAGTAAGTGCCTTCTGTCGCAACAGCCGGATCACCGCAAAGCATGAAAATTTCCCACTTGAACGTTGTGGCCGTCGCGTCATTGCCCGCTTCAGCAAGTTCGATGATGTGGCCGTGAAGGTTGTTGGCGCGCGGGTTCGGCGCGTCAGTGGCGGGACGCCCTGAAGTTCCCCGTTGCGTATTATTGGTGAAAACGGCGTAAACCTTGCCGTTGACCGGATTGGTTTCGATGTCTTCGGGGCGATCCATTTTGGTTGCTCCAACCAGATCAGCCGCGCCGCGCGTATTGACGCAAACTTCAGCCTGGGTCCAGGTTGCCAGCGCGCCCTGTCCGCCAATCAACGGCAACCATTCGCCCGTGCCGTCGCTGTTGAACTTGGCGACATACAGCGTTCCTTTATCCAGCAAGTCTCCGTTTGCCACACCGCGCGAAGGGTCGAATTTCCCTTCGGTGACGAATTTGTACATGTAATCAAAACGCTCATCGTCTCCGGTGTAAGCAACAACCCGTCCGTCTGTCGCGGTGACAAAAGTCGCAGCTTCATGTTTCAAGCGGCCAAGCGCCGTGCGTTTTTTCGGCGTTGAATTCGGATTGAGAACGTCAATTTCCACGGCATAGCCAAAACGGAAGGCTTCGTTCGGCTCTTTGCCAATGTTGAAACGGTCATAGAAATTTTCCCAGCGGCGTTCGCTGGCTCCGGTTGGCATGCCGTAGCGGGCGTGAATTGCCCTGCGCGAATCGGTGGCAGGCAGAGCGTTCAGGTTGGCGAAATACTGATTGAAGTTTTCTTCGCAGGTGACAATGGTTCCCCAAGGCGTAATGCCACCGCCGCAATTGTTCAGCATTCCGCGCGCGCGGGTTCCAGTTGGATCGGCACTGGTTTTCAGCAAATCGCTGCCAGCCGCCGGGCCAGTAATCACAATTTCGGTTTCAGCGGTAATGCGGCGATTGAGCGGCGAATTCAAATCAACCGCCCATTTTTCTCCGCCCAGAAACAGCCCGCGACGGACAAGTTCAATCGCCACAACCGTGCCGCCGTGCGCAGCCAGTTCAATGTCCACCAGCTCTTTGGTCGTATTGGCAGCGCTGTAATTGGCAAACATCAATTCCGGGTTGGTGTATTCGTGATTGACCCACAACACATAACTTTCCGAAGCGCGCGCAATCGTGCGAAGCGAATTTCGTTTATAAGGAATGGCGTAAAGAAAATCGCAGTTGTAACCGAATTGCTGCGCCTGGGCTGTTGCGCTTTGTTGGGTAAAATTGAATGCGGGTGCGCCCGCGCGAATCGGATCGCCCCAACGAATGACGACTTCCGATTGGTACCCCAGCGGCACAATGACGCGATCTTCCGTGCTGAGCTGAACCGGAGTGAAGCCAAGCGGCGCCGCAGCTTCGGCCTCTGCCGTTGGCAATCCGGTGGCGGCAACCAGCAAACCGGCAGTCATGGCTGCGCCTTTGATGAATGCACGGCGTTCGATACGGTTGGTCAAAACCTGCGCAAAAGTTTCATTGTCACTGGGATTGCTGGCTTGTTCCTCCTCCTCCTCGTCTTCATCTTCATCGAATTCTTCATCGTCAAGCTCTTCTTCAGGTTCTTCATTTCCAATCACGACGGGTTCGTCCGTGATCATTTCAAAACGGTCCATTTCCTGTTCCAGATTCATTATTGCTCCTTGTTGGTTTAGGTAGGTTTATTGAAGGCACCAGCCGGTAAGCAGACTTCCGCCTGTGTCGCAGATTGCGAACCATCTTTGTCCGCCGTGATTGCTGTGAAGCGGGAGTATAGGAACCGGAATTTAAGTGTGTCTTAGGCAGGGTTGAAGCTTCTATTAAATGTCTGATTTTCGAGTCTCTGCCAACCTTTATTCTCCTTTAAGCCTTCGTAAAAAGTTCCGCTCCTTCTCAATTTGAAGCGGCTGATGACATGGGCTTAACACCTTTCTGTTAGGTAGCCAGCGCGACTAAAACTATTGAAGGAAGAACCTGTGACTATCGAAAAGCGTGCCAAGTTAATGTGTGTGTTGATCTGTTTTGGCGGGTTCGCGGCCAGCCAATGGACAGGCGCGCGCGCATTTTCTGGCGGCCCCGATCCGGCACGCACAGGAGCGCCAGGCGAATTGACCTGCGCAACCGGCGAGTGTCACAGCACAGCAAGAGCGGTTGATTCGCAGCGGTTCAGCATTCTGGCTCCTGCAAATTACCAGCCTGGGCGCACCTACCAAATCACGGTTCGGCACGCTTCAACCGATGTAACCCGGCAGCGTTGGGGATTTCAGGTCACAGCGCTGACCGCAGGGAATGTGCAGGCGGGAACCTGGCAAAGCCTGGGCAGTGAAACGCAAATCGTCCGGGATAATTTCCTGAATCGCCAATACGCTCAGCACACATTTTCTGGAAGCTTTGTCGGGCAATCTGGCGGCGCAAGCTGGACAGTCAATTGGACTGCGCCCGCAACTGATGTCGGACGCATAACGTTTTACGCGGCGGGCAATCAGGCCGATGGAAACAACAGCTCTTCTGGCGATCAAATCTTTACCGCGCAAACTGTCAGCGATGCCGGACAACCGACACCGGTTGTAGCTTCCGTGCCGGGCTCGCTTTTGGTGTTTAATCTTTACACCTCGCAAGCCAGCAATCGCGCGCGGCAGGATTCGCGCATCAACCTTACCAACACACACGAAAGCCAGGCAGCGACGATTCGTTTGCTGTTCGTGAATGGTGGCAGCGGCGAGTTCACCACATATTTTGTTCGGCTTGCGGCGCTGCAAACGACCAGCTTGCTGGCTTCTGACCTTGATCCTGGCGTTGCGGGGTATTTGCTGGCGATGGCCTGCGACGAAGTAACGGGCTGTCCATTGAGCTTCAATCATTTGCTTGGCGACGAATTCGTCAAGCTTGCTTCAGGTCATGCGGCGAATCTGGCGGCAGAATCATTTTCTCTCTCGCCTGGCGTCTCACCTGCGTGTTTGAGCGGAGCGACTTCAGCTACCTTACGGTTTGATGGTTTCGATTACAGTCGCGCGCCGCGTGTGCTGGCATTGGGGAATTTAGCCAGCCGCGCAAATGGCAACGACACTTTGCTGATTGTCAATCGTTTTGGAGGGGATTGGCGAACAAGTGCGCCGCCGCTAACTGGTTTGTCCGGGCTTTTATATGACGATGCTGAACAGGGATTTGGCGCTTCTTTGAACGCGGATGGCTCTCAATTTTTCGCTTCCCTTTCCGATCTGACATTACAAACGACGCCGAGGTTCAACGAAATCATACGGGCTTCGCGCAGCGGCTGGTTGAAGCTGTGGGCGGCGGACGAAACGGCTTTGCTGGGCGCGGCAATCAATTTCCATCCCCAAACCAGGGCGAACACAAGTGCTTTCAGTCACGGGCATAACCTGCATCATCTGTCTTTTGCTCCAATCGCTATTCTGACATTGCCGGTCACCCCGCCATCATTTTAGCCCTCGCCAAACATGGAGATTTAAGCGAGACTTTGTCCTGCCTTGGAAATTGCCTGGCAAATCAACGTCGCTTCTGCTCCGGACTGGCGGAACCAAGCCATCGGTCGGCTCGTATTCTGACCGGCTTGTATCCTGAAAGGGCAGATTGACTGGCTGAGAGTGAAAACAATGGCAAAAAAACGTTACATATCCGAAGAAGACTCCGGCGCCAACATCTCAACGGCGTTAGGAGTCAGTGAACACACCGTGGTGCGCGTGATGGCGGGTGAGGTGGAAAGCTTGCGAGTGCGCCTGGCCGATGCGCTTGAACAACTGGGCTATCGCGTGCTTGACGAAAATCCGCTGCGCGCCAAACATGGCGCGCGAGGCGCAGCCAGTTACTATTTTTCGGCCAATGCCCTGGACTATCCCACGACTATTGAAATCGGCTTGAAACAACAGGGCGCAGGTTCGGCGCGCATCACGTTTGATTACAGTGTGATCCACGGCTATTACGGCAAAGGAGATCGCCAATCGCTGACACGGGAAGCCGAAGCCATCATTGCGCTGGCGGCGCACCGCGCGGCGCAAACCAGTTGTGTTGTCTGCGGCGCAGAATCCATCGCCGATTCACGGTATTGTCGCAAATGCGGCGCGCCGGCCACGTTCGCCGCGCCTGCGGAACTTGAAGTCATGCGTCTGACTGCCAATGTTCGCGCAGGTCACCAATGGACTGTGATTGGCGCGGTGATCCTGGTCGCCAGCACGCTCCTGCCTTTATTCACCCTGCTTGCGATTGACTTTGCCGCCAATCCGAAAGGCGCCAAAGCGCTGCTGGCGATTTCCCTGTTGCTGGCTGGGTTAGGCTGGTGGGCAACGCTTGGGGGAATCCGGAAAACGCATCTCACGCTCAATCCGCGCGATTCAAAAGACCACGATCCGGCAATTCCGCGGCAGCCCCAATTTTACGTTCCACGAACCAACGAATTGCCCGCAGAGCCGGAGCAACGTTCCATCACCGAAGCCACCACAGGTTTGCTGAACGAAGTTGCCACCTCTGAACCGGAGCGTGTTCCCGTTTACCGCACCGACGAGAAAACCTCTTGATGATTACAGCACGCCGCGTTCCCACGGTCCCCACAACGCAATTGTGATTCCTGGCCGTTGAATATTGAAAAACAGCGTCTTGCCGTCTGGGCTAAAAGTCGCTCCGGCAAGTTCACTATTGTTTGGCATGACGTTGCGCGCCAGATCGAAGATTTGTCCTTGCCGCGTCAGACCGCGCAAAAACTGCTCGTTCTTTCCGTCCTCGCACAGCACCAGCGCGCCGCGCGGGCTGACGCAAAGGTTGTCGGGCATCTCCAGAACGGATTCTCCGGGCGATTCGAAAATCAGCTTGAGCGCGCCCTTGTCCTTGCCCTGCGGCGTGTATTGCCAGACCTGGCCGAGTTTGTTGTCGCCGCCGCTGGTGGCCGTGAAAAACAAACTGTCGCCGCCGTACCAGATGCCTTCCAGCCGGGCAAACGTCGCCGCGCCTAATGCAAATCCCTGGTTATAAACCGATGTGGCATCTGCATTCGCCGGATCGGGATCGTTGATGTTGACCCAGGTTACGGCATGCGTCTGCCCGTTCTTCTGACCGGTGCGCAGGTCGAATTGGCGTTTGCCTGCGACGGCCAGCATTTGCAATTGGCCGCCTTCGGCCAATTTGCCTTTGCGTTTTGGCAGGAAGCGGTACAGGCCTGCTGCGCCGCGATCTTCGGTCAGATAGACGATGCCCGATTTTACATCTACCGCGATGGCTTCATGAACAAAGCGACCTAACGCTTTCAGCGGGACGGCTTGCATTGCGCCGTCAGCCTTGGCCGAAACTTCAAAACAATACCCGTGCGGTTGCCCGAACTTGCCGCGCTCGCGGCCTTGCGCGTCCTTGATCAGCGCGTGGTCAAGCACGGTTTCTTCACAACTGATCCACGAACCCCAGGGTGTTGGTCCGCCCGCGCAGTTTTGCAGCGTGCCGTTCAGGCTGACGAAATCCTTGACGATCTCGCGCGTTTTGGGATCAATGATCAGCGTGGTTGTGCCGCCAGCGGCTTTCGTGTCGTAGGCGCGCGCTGTTTCGCCAAAGGCTGCGCCGTCCCTGCCGATGCCGTTATTGACTTCGTGATTGCGGACAAGCCGCAACTGGCCGTTGACGTTGAACGCAGCCATGCCGTCGTGGGCCATCGGTGTTGTGTGGCCGTCGGACATTTTCGCGCCCGCTTTGCCCAGCACGTTGTATTCAAAACCTTCGGGCAGGGCGAGCAAGGTTTCGCCGGTGTTCCGCGCGGCTTTGGGATTCAATGGACCGTAGCCTCCACCGTTGGCATTGCTGGCACTGACGGGCGCAAGAAGTTTTGACAAATTGGCGCGCGGATCCAGCGCGGCAAAAGTTTGCATCGCGGCGCTGACGGCTAGCGGCGAGATGCCCAGAAAAGTGCGGCGATCAAAGCGATTCATATAAGTTCCAGGAAAGAGATTCCTTGGAGCGCCCGCATCTGACGGGCGCTCTAAGGTTTGAGTAGGCTTACGCAAAATCATTGGATTAACGCAAAGACGCTAAGTGGAAAGGCGCAAAGCAGGTTGTCTGAAAACAGCTTCTAGTAACTTCATTCGTTCTTTCACTGAAATCACCTTTACGTCTTTCAACCTTTGCGCCTTTGCGCTGAAGTTGTTCTTCTTGCGGAAGTCCTAATTTGATTTAGAACGACAGTTTCAGCGCGAATTGAATTTGCCGCGCCGGGAACGTTGAGCGAATGGTGCCAAACGTACCCGCCGTTTGCAGCGTGCCATCAGCACGGAAAACGATGCCCGTTGCCGTGCCGCTGGGTGTGCCGAAGTTGGTTTTGTTCAGCAGGTTGAAAAACTCTGCGCGGAATTCCAGCTTCGAGACTTCGTTGATAACCGGAAGGGCAAAATTTTTCTGCAAGCCCATATCGAATTGATAGACTGAAGGGCCGCGTCCCAAGTTGCGCCCTGCATTGCCAAACGGTTGATCTTGCGTCGGCAACCGAATCGCTTCGGTGTTGAACCAGCGATCAATCGTGCGCCCGTCGGACAACAAAGGATTGCCGACCAGATTTGGCCGCAAAGCAATCCCGCCAATGAACGAAGGCAGGTTTGCAGTGACGGGCGAGGGCGTGTAACGGAAATTGACCGTCTGGCCGCTGTACATCGAATTGATGCCGGTCAGCGTCCATCCGCCCAAAGCGGCATCCAATGCGTATGGCAGACTGCCCAGCCACGCGCGCCCTTTGCCGAAAGGCAGTTCCCAAACGAAGCTGGTTGTATTGTTGAACGGTTGATCGTATGCGCCTGGGCCGCGATCCGCCGCCATGTCGTACAGGTTTTGCGGACGCCCTTCATTGCCGCCTGGCTCTTCCAGAACCTGAGCAACGTTATCAATCGCTTTTGACCAGGTGAAGGAATTCAGGATGTATATGCCTTTTGAAAACCGGCGCTCGAATTTCACTTGCAGCGCGTGGTAATTCGAATACGCTCCTGACAAATTGGCTGAAATCGAGCGGAAGCCTTGAATCGGCCGGCGTGCATCCAGCGTCGGGCGTTGCGCTGCCGGAAGCGCCAGTTCCGCCGTCGTCAGCGGGCGCGCCTGGTTGTAATCCGCCAGCAACAATAATTTCACCGCGTGATTTCCGACATAGGCCACGTCCAGCAACATATCGCCGGGCAGTTCTCGCTGCACCGAAAGTTGCCAGTTCTGAATGTATGACGTGCGCGTTTCGCGCGGCGTAAACAGCACGACGTTGTTCGGCAGGCCGGTTGGATATCCCGCCTGCGTTGGACGGAAACAGTTGTCGGCGTAGACCGTGCCGGTGCAAAGCGGCAAGGCTGCGTTTTGCGTGACATTCGCGCGAGTGATTTGCGGGAAGTTGGTGGCCAGCAAATCGGCGCTGCCGATGCGGTTGAAATGCACATAGCCGATGCCGTAACCGCCGCGCACCACCGTTTTGTCCAGCAGGTTGTACGCGAATCCCAGACGCGGCGCCCAGTTGTTGTAATCGGGGTCAACCAGCGCGCGGTCGTACAGCGAACCATCTTTGGCCTGAATGATCGTTTTCGTCGCCGGGTCGAAGTTGGACAAACGGTTGTTTGCTTCCGTGTAGGGCGTAGCGAATTCGTAACGCACGCCCAGGTTCAGCGTCAGTTTCTGACTCACTTTGAAATCGTCCTGCGCGTAAGCGTAATGCAGGCGGCGCTGCATTTTAACTTCAAGCAGGTTGGCGAATTCGTACTGGTTGCGCGCGCCGAAAAAGAAATCGGACAGGTTGAAGATCGTGTTTGCCGCTGAAGTTGAGGCGCGGCTGAACTGGCTGGCGTAAGTATCCAGCCCCATCAGCGGGTTGGTGTCTTGCACGTCGGTGTTCACGCGCAAGTATTCGTAGCCGGTTTTCAAACTGTGACGGCCCATCGTTCGCGTGTAATTGAAACGCGGATTGACCGTGAATGGGTTTTGATATTGCGGATTGGTCGCCTGTCTGCCCAATTGCGAAAATCCTGTGATGGTTTGCGTGGTTAGACCGCCTGTGATCGTCGGATCATCGGGCAACCCCGTAATGCCATACAGTTCGCGCACGCTCGGCCCGCCTGACAATGGCGGACGCTTGCCGCCTTCGATTTTCGAAATGCCAAGCCGCGCTTCCAATGCGGAGCCGTTCCCCATGATGTAAGTCGTTCCCACCACCAACTGCTGGTTCAGGACGTTGATGTACCCATTGCCGCCGCTGCCCGACGGACCGATGATCGTGGGGCCGTTAAATTCGTTCACTTTGCGATGGCTGACGCGGACAAACCCGTTCAGCTTTTCGCTGAAATGGTGATCAAGTTTGACATTGAATTTGTCGTTGAAATTTCGATTGGTTACTAGATCGCTGTAATTGTTGGCGAAGTTGGTTTCTGTTTTGCCAGCCGTAATATTTGGCGCAGGCAATTCGTTTAGAACTTTGCGCGCCAGCGCAGTCATCGGCACGCGCTGACCGGCGGTAAAAATCGTTCCGGCTCTGACCGTCGCGCCGGTTGAATCCACGAAATCAAACGGGACACGAACGTCACCCGTCAGAATTCCCTGGCGTTGTTGCAACGTTGGCAAAGTCGAAAACGAAACGTCTTTTGCCACTTGCCGAAACCCTTCGTAATCCAGAAAGAAGAACGTGCGGTCTTTGATGATTGGGCCACCCAGTGTTGCTCCGAATTGATTGCGGATCAGCGGAGGTTTGACGCCGCTGACCGGTTTGAAAAAGCCGACTGCATTCAAAACCGTGTTACGGTGAAATTCCCATACGCTGCCGTGAAACTGATTTGTGCCGCTGCGATAAGCGGCATTGATAACCGCGCCGCCGCTGCGCCCGAATTCGGCGCTGTAGGTGTTGGTTTGGACTTTGAATTCGTCCACGGCGTCCGGCGAAACCTGCACCACCTGCGACGAAAATCCCTGATTGCTGGTTCCGTACGCGTTGTTGTCCACGCCATCCAGCAGGAAGTTGTTGAAGGTCGCGCGCAATCCGTTGACGTTGAATGCGGCTTCGCGCCCGCCGCCGGTTGCGGAGTTGGTCGAAGATTCGCGCACGCCCGGAGCCAGCAGCACAAGGTTGGCGTAGGAGCGTCCGTTCAACGGCAAGCTGACAATCTGTTGTTTCTGAACCACCTGTCCGCGCACGCTGGAATCCGTTTCCAGCAATTGAACGGCATCCGTGATGACAACAGTTTCCGTCACTGCGCCAATTTGCATTGTCAGATCAACGCGCTGGCGGGCACTGACCGTCACATTCACGCGCTCAGCCACGGCGGTTGAAAACCCCTGCTTTTCTGCGCTGACGCGGTAATCGCCAATTCGGACATTGGAAAATTGATAGTTGCCGTCGGCATCGGTTTGGACATTGCCGGAAATGGCGGTGTTTTCGTTTTTCAGCGTCACGGTCACGCCGGGCAACACCGCTCCGTTGGAATCGCGCACCGTGCCGAGCACCGTTGCGGTGTCGAATTGCGCAAAGCTCGCAACTGTTGAAAGTAAAACCACAATCCAAAGAGCAATGGCCCGAATCACCGTCCGGGCAATCGAATTGTCATTCAACATAGGGCCCTCCTTATGGGCAATTTGAAATAGAAGATGGACGCTTCAGTCAGCGACAGCAAATAGATAACTTTCGGACTGAAATCATTTGGCATTTTTTTATGATGTTAGTGAGGATTGATCTCTTAGTCTAGCCACGCGGTGTTAGGCGAAGGTCAGGAAGCCATCAAACCAGCATTAAATCTTTCACGGCCCTGCCATCAAAAAAACGACAACTGTCCGCTATTTCTTGCGCCCCAAAGCCAAGAGTTTCCGCCTTCACCTGCAAATTCGCGGAATTTGGCCTGGGAACGTCGTTTGCAGTTTACCGGTTCAGAACCGTGATTCATTTGTTCATCAGTTCGCCCAAGGATTGAAAGGAAAGTTATGAGACGATCAATATTCGGAGGGTTTCTATTTCTGAGCATGTTTTTTGTTTTCGCTTTTTCCGCGCAGACAGCTCTTGCGCAAAGCAACAAGAATGATTGGAGCGAAATGCAAAAAATCAAACCCGGTTCAAAGCTCAGGATCAAAACAAAGACGGGACAGAAATTCACCGGGAAGATGGTGTCCGTGACTGCGGATACGATCACGCTCTCGGCAAAAGCTCCCGGAAAAGAAATTGAGATCAAGCGGGAAGAAATTGCCGAAATCCGCAAGAAGTCTGCCGCCTTGACTTGGGGCTATGCAGCCTTGCTGGGCGGCCTGGGCTTCGTTGGCGGTTATGGGATTGGATATGGCGTGGGCGAAGCCACTGAGGCAGGGTATGCCGTTGAGTATCCGATTGCCGTTTTCAGCGCGGCGGCTGGCACAGTCGTCGGCGCAATCATCGGCAGCAAAGGGCAAGTCATTTATAAAGCACCGTAGTTCGCCAAATTCGATTCTGAGTTTCCCTTCTGACAGGAACTTATTCTCACTGTAACCGGCTTCCTCAGCCACCTGTTTACGCTCCCACCCAACTCATCTGCATAGACAAGGCGAATAGAGCCCGCTTGCAGCCGATCTTGAGAATGGCGCTTGCAGGAGAAGCCATCGAGGAAAGGATGAAATATGAAAACTAAACCGAGAATCGCTTTCTTTACAGATTCCTACACAGAAGTAAACGGCGTAGCGCATACCAGCCGAATGCTGGCTGCATTTGCCAAACGACGCGAACTGGCGTTTTTGTGCGTCCATGCCGCGGGCCGGGACAGAGAAACGGGCCAATTGAGCCAGGATGCAAAAGTTATTAAAGATGGGAGTTTTCAGCGCTTAGTGCTGCCGCGAAGCAGGTTTGGATTCAAGCTGGACGCGGATTTGCGCTTTGACTTGTTGATGATGCGGCACGCGCGGCTGGCGCTGAAAACCGTTCGCGCATTCAACCCGGACGTGATTCACATCACCGGCCCCAGCGACATTGGGTTGCTGGGCGTTTATGTCGCCCACAAGCTGAAACTGCCGATTGTCATGTCATGGCACACGAACATTCATGAATACGCCAAACAACGGCTGGAAAAACTGACGCCGTGGCTGACGACATTTTTGGCAGACACTCGACGATTTTCGCTGTCAGGCAGCGCCGAACAATTCAGCCTGAAATTGACGCTGCTGTTTTACAAACTCGGCACGGTTTTTCTGGCACCCAACGAAGAGCTTGGCGAAATGCTTCAGCGAAACACCAACCGGCCCGTTTTTATGATGCGGCGGGGCGTGGACACAAATTTGTTTTCTCCGGCGAAACGCCAGCGAAAAGACGGGATTTTCACGATTGGGGACGTCGGGCGGCTGACGCCGGAAAAGAATGTGCGGTTGCTGGCCGACCTGGAAAAAGGATTGTTGGCGGCTGGGATCAAAGATTTCCGGTTCGTTCTTGTCGGAACTGGAAGCGAACGCAACTGGCTGGAACAGCAAATGCAAACTACAAGTTTTACCGGCGTGTTAAAGGGAGAAGCGTTGGCACGCGCTTACGCAAATTTCGATCTGTTTGTCTTCCCTTCGCGCACGGACACTTTCGGCAACGTCGTGCTGGAAGCGCAAGCGTCTGGCGTGCCCGCAATCGTCAGCGATCAAGGCGGCCCGAAATTCATCATTCGTGACGGGAAAACGGGTTTGGTGGCGCGAAGCAATTCTGAGTTTCTAAAAGCGACGCTAAGTTTGATGTCGCAGCCAGAGCTTCATTCGCAGATGCGCGAAGCGGCGCGCGAACTGGCTTGCCGGGCTTCGTGGGACAATGTCTTCGAACAGGTTTGGCAGGCTTATGAACTTTGCGTTCAGCGCGCAGCCGCAGAACGCTCCGTGCGCCACCCGTTGTCACCGTCAACTGTGAGGCAGAATGCAGTTCGTGAATCGTGATTTGAGTTCCGTTACCGTTGGCGAAGCAGCGTTGAGCTTGCTTCGCCATCCCATTGAAACCCTGGTTCGCCGCTGGAATTGGAAATCGGCTGTGCTGAGCGCGCTGACACGCGGCGGATTGTTCTTCTTTGCCAATTTGCGAGCCGGAGTTTCAGCGGCTATCGGCGCAATGCTTGTCGAAGCAGCGTTTTACATTACCGTCGCCGGGTTTTACGGTTCGGCGACAGAAACATTTCGACGCGCGCGTCCGGCCTGGCTGGCAACGGCTGTGATGATGGTTGCCATGCCTGCGATCAATCACACGCTGGAATTTGCGCTTCACTGGTCGCACGGAACCCAGAAGCTGACTGCCAGCATCATTGCCTCGGTTTCGCTTTCCATGGTGTCAGCAGTTTTCAATCTGTTCGCCATGCAACGCGGCGCTTTTATTGTCGGCACAGAACGCCAATCGTTGGCGGATGATTTTCGCCAACTGCCGGGCATCATTTACGACTTTGTCACGTTTCTGCCGCAAACGTTATGGCGGCAAAGGGCAAGACCACAGATTGATGCCGAATAATTCGGAAAACGCCGCTTCGGGCCACATTACAAATTTCCCTTCTTGAAATCCCTCAGCCTCGCCACTACAGTCAGCGTTTCCAACTTACTTCCCCGTTGACTGATCGAACGAATGAATAAAACCCAAACGCAGTTAAACGATCCGCGCGCCGAATACAGCCAACGGCTGGCTGCGCGGCAAACAACTCTTGATGAAAAACAAAAACGCAGCCGCCAGCTTTGGATCGCACGGCGAATTTTGTTGGCTGTGATTGTTCTGGCAATTCTGGTGGCAATTGATGGAAACATCGTTTGGTGGTGGACGCTGGTGCCGGTCGCTGGCTTCATTGCGCTGATGACAAATCATCAAGGCCTGCTCAGAGAAATCGAGCGGCTGACACGCTCTGTGAAGTTTTACGAACGCGGTTTGGCGCGCATTGATGACAACTGGGCTGGAGCGGGCGAAACCGGAGAGCAGTTTGCAGACAAGTCTCATTCGTACGCCGAAGACCTGGATTTGTTTGGAAAAGGTTCTTTATTTGAACTGCTTTCGACGGCGCGCACGCGAGCAGGTGAAGTAAAGATTGCCAATTGGCTGAAATCGCCAGCCAAAGTCAGCGAAATCCGAGCGCGGCAATCGGCAGTGGAAGAGCTTCGTTTGCGGCTGGATTTGCGTGAAGACCTGTCGCTGCTGGGCGCCGAAATTCGCGTGGGCGTTCACACCGAAGAGGTTGAAGCCTGGGGAAAAGCTTCGCCGGTTTTCACCGCCGCCCAGATTCGAGCTTTGGCAATTTCTACGGCAATCATTGGAATGTTGGCGGTTGGAACTGTCGCCATTTGGCTGGCTTACGGCCCTCATTTGCCCATGCTGGCTGCGCTGATCATTTTGCTGCTGTTTTATACGCGCTATGGCCGCGCGGTAAAACAGATCATTTCAGCAGTGGAACGCCCAAGCCGGGATTTGAAATTGATGGCGGAAATTCTGGCCCGCCTGGAACGCGAGCCCGCTGCTTCGGCAAAGTTGGTCGCGTTACTGGCCAAACTGAACACGGCGGGGTTGCCGCCATCGAAACAAATCGAAAAGCTGAACCGGCTGCTGGATATTCTGGATTGGACAAAAAATCAATTTTTCGCGCCCATCGGTTTTTTACTGCTGCTGCCTGCGCAGATTGCCGTAGCCATTGAACGCTGGCGGCAAACCACCGGATCGCATATCAGCGACTGGCTGGATTCCGTCGCCGAAATCGAAGCGTTGAATTCGCTGGCCAATTTTGCCTACGAACGCCCGGGCAATCCGTTTCCCGAACTTGTCGAAAATGAAGCTTGTTTTGATGGCGAAGCCTTGGCACATCCGCTGATCGCCGCCGCTCGCTGTGTGCGAAACGACGTGCGGCTTGATCACCAGCGCCAACTAATGATCGTCAGCGGATCGAACATGTCCGGCAAAAGCACGTTGATGCGAACCGTTGGCATCAATGTTGTGCTGGCATTGGCCGGAGCGCCGGTTTGCGCGCGGCGCTTGCGCGTGTCGCCGCTGAACATCGGCGCTTCAATTCACATTCTGGATTCGCTGCAAACCGGCGCTTCGCGGTTTTACGCCGAAATCACACGACTGAAACAAATCGTCGAGCTGACAAACGAAAAACTGCCGCTGCTGTTTTTGCTGGATGAAATTTTGAGCGGGACCAATTCGCACGACCGGCGCATTGGCGCACAAGCCGTGGTGCGCGGATTGGTCGAACGCGGCGCCATAGGCTTGATTACAACGCACGATCTTGCCTTGACGCAAATTGCCGAAACTATGGGCGAACGAGCAGTAAACGTTCACTTTGAAGACCGGCTGGAAAACGGCAAGATGATTTTTGATTACCGAATGCAACCGGGCGTGGTTCAGCGAAGCAATGCCCTGGAACTGATGCGCGCCGTCGGACTTGAAGTTTAGCTTGACGGCAAGCAGTGAAACCGCGCAAAGTATCTTTGCCGATAAGGCAGAGGTCCTATAAGACAATGATTCAAACCGTCACAGCAGAACAAATCAACACGCTTTGCGAACAAATTGCCCGCGAGTTCAAGCCAGAACGAATTGTTCTTTTCGGCTCACATGCTTACGGTAATCCCGGGCCATTTTCCGATGTAGATTTGTTGGTTGTGATGCCATTTGAAGGTAGCCCGTTACAACAAGCCGCTAAAATTCTAACCAAGATTAACCCAATGCTGGCTCTGGATTTACTTGTTCGTACACCAAAACAAGTCGCAGATCGTTTGGCTATGCAGGATGGTTTTATGCAGCAGATTGTTCAGCACGGAAAGATCGCCTATGAAGCCCAGCACACAGGAATGGATTGATAAAGCTGAAGGCGATTTCGTGACGGCGCAGATGTCTTATCGCGCTCGAAAACAGCCAAATTACGATGCAGCTTGTTATCACGCGCAACAATGCGCTGAAAAATACCTGAAAGCTCGTCTTGAAGAGGCGGGGTTGGTAATTCCCAGAACCCACAACCTTTACGCACTACTCACGCTGGTCAGCCCCCTTGAACCAACCTGGCAAAGTCTGTCCACAGATTTGAATGTGCTCAACGCTTTTGCTGTCGCTTATCGTTATCCCGGTGTGACAGCAATCAAACTTGACGCTCAGGATGCGGTCAAACGCTGCCGAAAGATCAGGCGAATCATTCGTTCCTCTTTCGGCCTGCCCATCTAAAGCCATTAATTGTGCAAATAAACGCCACCGACAAATTGTTGCTCAGCGGACTGCTGCCAACCGAAGCCAGCGCAGCCAGATTGCGGCAACTCTTTGATTCGCAGAAAGAAATTGACTGGACAGCGGCAATTCGTCGAAGCGAGTTTCACAGCATCGCGTCTTTGCTGCGGTTCAATCTTGGCCGAGCCGGTTTGCTGGATTCCCTGCCCGAAGCACCGCGCGAACAGTTGCGCGTCATTAGCCAGACCTGGGCTGCAAGACATCTGGCTTATGTGAACGAAGCAGCCCGGCTGGTTGCGGCGCTCAAAGCAAAGGGCATTACGGCGATTCCGTTGAAAGGCTCTGCGCTGATGCTGGGCGGATATTACCCGCAAGCCGGTTTGCGAGCCGCGCTGGACATTGATCTTTTAGTCGAACCGGAAAAGCAGGAACAGGCAGATCAAGTCGTTGCTTCGCTGGGGTATGAAGACCTGCCGGGGCGGCGTTCTGTCCCAAGGCGCCAACGGCTGGCCAATGAACTGAATCATCTGTGGCCCAGGCGCGGGCCAAGCGGATTGATTCTGGAGCTTCATCGCAGAGCGTTTCAGTTTACCCAACGCGAACGCGATTTCAGTTTTGCAGAAGTTCACAGCCGCGCCGTTACGGTTTCAGTTGCCGGAAAGGAATTGCTGCTGCCTTCGCCAACCGATCTGGCATTTCACCTGGTTCATCACACGCTGGTTGATTTGCAAACGACCAAAGCCATTTTGCGAACCATTGCCGACCTGTTTTTTATCTTCACTCGCCATCCCGAAGCGCGAGAAGCAGCGATTCAGCAAGCCGAAGAATTCGGATTTGGCGGCGCGGCAAATTTGGCAATGGGGTTGCTGGAATTGTTTGCCAAGGCTTCTTTGGCCGACCTGGAAGAAGCGGCAAAAGGCGACAAGTATTCGTTGCCGCTGGAAACCGCTTTGGCGGAAGAAACCTTGCCGATCGCTGACGCGGCCAGGCTGTTTGAGTATTTCGATTTTGGCCGCCATCCGCTTGCGAAGCTCGGCAACCTGGTTTCGCTGCTCTTCACGTCGCGCAAGCATCTGGAACAGCTTTACGGCCAAACTCAGCAAGGCAGCGTTTACTGGAATTACCTGCGACGCCCGTTTGACCTGCTGCGAAAATTCGATCGCGCGGGCTTTTCGCCGGCAACAATTTGGCGCGTTTGGAAATTGAGAAAACTGGCGAGCGGAAAAAACAAATAATCCTGCGTAAAAACGCGAATGCGGTTGCCAGAACTGTACAGTCTGGCAACCGCATTCGCGTTTAGCTTTCGCCGAGCGTTAGCAGGATGGGATGTAAATCGGCACGATGATTGTCGCTGAATCGCTCAGCGTCAAATGGTGCAGATTGTGTCCCTGGCTAAAGGCTCCCGCAGTGGCACTGGAGTTCGGGTTGAGATTGATCGTCGAGCCTAATATCGCCCGATCTTCAAACGTCCAGAACTTCATCCATCCGGTTCTGCCAGCCGGTATCACGCGTGTGAACGTGGTTGGCGTGCGCGGGAAGGCATTCGACAGAATCGTCCTGTATTGGCAAACCGCCAGATTGGCCGTAAAGCTGTACGAAATTTCCGTATCGTCAAACAGCAAGCCTGTCAGGTTGCCGATGGTCGCGGCAGAGGTGGCAAAATTGCCGCCAATCCGGTTGATGATCATCATCGTCGAGTTTCCATCCGCAGTGCTGCCAATGCTGTCTGCGGCCAGAATGCGCGGCAAACGGTTATAGAACATTCCGTCAAACCGCAATGTCGAGATGGTCACATTCGGATCGGTTCCGCCTGGGAACATCATGATCGCCGAAACCGCAGTCGCAGACAGATTCGCCTGGTGGCCGGACGCGAATTTAACGTACGAATCACCGATCAGTTCGTTGAATGCGCGCGGCAAACCAGTGTTGTCTTCGACAGCCAGTGCCACGATGTATCCTGTATTGCCCGGATCAAAGTCCGACGCCAGGAATGTGCTGGTCTGATTTGGCGTCAAACACAGGAACGTATCCAAAATCGCGCAACTTGCGCCATCAATCATAAACAGATGAATGGTCGCGTCTTCCGAGAAGGAAGTGTTGGTGATATTGATTCGTGTGTTTTCTTTTGTGCTGTCCGTCGCGCCCGATGTGTAAATCGGGAAGAACAGGACGGAACCTTCCTTTTGATCCGAAGCTTCCGCCAAAGCCTTGTAGGCAAGACCCGGCATGACTGCAGGAGGCACGATTGTCGTGTCAGCAAACGCTCTGTTGTTTGCCAGCATGCCTGTTCCCGGAACGATGATCGCGGGGCTTCCCGACAGCGGATTGGTTTGCGTTGCCAATGTGCCCGTTTCCGGCAAACAGTTGGTGGACAAAATCGTCGCCACATTCGTGACGGTGATTGACGGATGTTTAATCGGAATTCTGGCAACGATGACTATCGTGCCACTAGTCGGATAAGAGAAGGTGCATTGATTGGCAGCGCCCAACACGCCCAGGTTCGCCACCACAGTTGTGATGCCGTTGACCGTCGTAATGTTGAAGGTCGTTCCCGGAACGGTCGAAGTGGGCGTTCCCACGACGGTGAAGCCTTTCGGCAACACGTCGGTAATCGTCACGCCATTGGCATTCGACGGTCCCGCGTTTGAAAACGTCAGCGTGTAGGTGACGTTCGACGGAGTTCCTGTCGTGCTGTATGCCGCCGGATCTGGCGCATCCGCTTTGCTGATGGACAGATCGGATTGCGCCTGCACGGTCGAAGTAAACGACGCTGTGTTATTTGCCGGATTCGGATCGGTTGTATCCGAACTGATCGTTGCCGTATCCGTCATATTCGGCACGCACATCTGAGCATCCGTCAGAGCACGAATCTGCTGGAAGTCAGGGCAAACGCGAACGACGATGGTCAATGTGCGAACCACACCGTGGTCTGTCAATCCGCCTGGGGTGCCGCCAGCGGCGTTCCAGGTCGCTTTAACAATGCCGTTGGCTCCAACGGCAGGGGTCATCAACGTTGCGCCAGGGGAGGCCACCGCAGAAATAAAGACAGTGCCGACCGGAAGTGGATCGGTAATCATCAGGTTCAGCGCGGCGCTGGGGCCAGCGTTGTTTGCCGTAATGGTGTAGGTCAGCAAGTTGCCGGCAATTACGGGGTTTGGCTCCGCAGTCTTTGTACCTGACAAGTCAGCCAAAAAGATCAGCGGTACCGTGTCGCAAATGTTGGTGTTGTTGGCCGGAACCGGGTCCGTGGACATCGAAGTCGCCGTCACGCAGTTCTGGTATGAAGCCGGTGTCGGTTGCGGCGCCATAGAAGCCTGGTGCATGCGGAACCGGATCGTCACCGTGCCTGACGGGTTGACCGTGCCATCCGGTTTTCTGTTCGGAGGCAGTTCAGCCGCGGTGCAAGTGATTGATGAAGGCGTCGGACGATCATCCGTTATTGCATCGGCAGCGGGCGTACAGGTGAACACCGGAGCGCCGTTTCCATCCGGAACCGCTTCAATAACAATGTCAGGAACCAGCGGCGGTGGGCCGGGTTGAGCGCGTTGCTTCAATGCCTGGAAAGCAGGAAGCGTGTCAACCAGAGAGACCATCTGCGCGGCGCTTGGGCCGTTGTTGGTGATTCTGATCTGATACTCGAAATCCGTTCCTGCCGTAACCGGACCACCCAGCACGCCTGCTGCATTGGTGTGCGTTTTGGTCAGCGCCAGGTCAGAGGTTGCTGCGACTGGCGTGGTCAATGTGGTCGAACCTGAAACAGGGCGATTGAAATTGTTGATGGTGGCATCAAAAGTCGCCGTGTTCACCAGGCTGGCTTTGGTCGCCGGATCAATAAAGACCGTAATATCAATTGCCGCAGTGTTATTCGGCGCATTCGCTGCCAGCAACGGAGCCGTACAAACAATCGAACCGCCGTTGCCTTGCGGGTTGTTTTGCGGGCTGACACCAGCCGGCGGCGCGCAAGTAAACGTCGCCCCGGAAGGAAGAACCGGGTTCGCAGAAATGAACCTAGTGCCCAACACGCGTCCCGGAGGCGTTTCCAAACCGGTCGGCAAGACATCGGTCAAACGAATGTTGGAAACATCCGACGGGCCGTTGTTGGTCAGGGTAACTCGATAGGTCAGGTACGTTCCCGGCAATACCGCCGTGCCCGTGGTAGCCGTTCCGTTTTGCGGCGTGGCCGGTCCAATGGGGCCTGTTTGGTTCGGATTGCTGGCTGACGTGACAGCCGATTGAACAATCTTGCTGACAGACAAATTCGACGAAGCAATGATGACATTCTGTGTCGGAACCGTCGTGTTGTTCGACGGATTCGCATCAGGCGTGCCAGCACAGGAAACAGGCGGAAACGGCGGCGGCACAGGGCCAGCGCCGTTCGGGCAAAGACCTGAAGCAATGTTCACAGGGTTTGACACAACCGTGCCCCCCGTAACCGATTCGTTCACCTTCACAAAAAAGGTCAGCGTTCCGCTGTAGCCCAGCGGCAGGGTTCCATCGTTGAACGGGCCAGGTGCAGGCAAAGCCGTGTTGCCTTGCGGGCGGCAGTAAATCGTCTGGCTGCCCGGAGCGCCAATCACCGTACAAGTCAGGCTCACATTCGGATTGGCGGCTTTCGTCGCTACAACCGTGAACGTAAAGGGATTTGAGGGAGGTTGTGATGCCGGGACAAAGACTCCGCCAGTCGCCAGCGCGCCAACAAAGGCTGTATTTCCAGGAATCTGATCCGTAATGATGGTGTTGTCCGCATTCGCCGGGCCGGAGTTGCCAAATGGCACGTCGTAACGCAGGTAGCCGCCGGAATTAACGGAACCTGGCGGAACGTTTGGACCAACGACTGGCAACGCCACAGGAGCCAGCGGGCCAGCGCCATCCGGATCAACCACAGGAAGGGCGGTCTTGCTGACCGTCAAATCCGCAGGAGCCGTCACAGGATGGTTCGTCTGGTTCGAACTGTTGGTGACGGCTGCGCCGGTTTGTTGTTCGTTATAGAAATTTGCCCGGTTGCTGATGATCGTTGCGTACGGAACGTTGAGATCAACGCGGACCTGAAATTCAAACTTGAAAACAGTGGTCGCGCGCAAGTCACCGCCCACAGCGGTCAAACACTCAACACGGTTGTTGCCGCCATCGTAGCTGCAGGTCCAGGCATCCGAACCTCCTCCCGGCTGTTCCAAAATGCTAATTGAGCCAGGGACATAGGTTGTGTTTGTCGGGATAGAATCTCTGACGCGCAACCGGTTTGGATCAAATGTTTCATCGTCATTGCCATCGTTCGTGACGGTGATGGTGTAGGTAATGACCTGGCCTTGCGCGACAGGAGTTCCATCTTGAGGGCTGGCGCTTTTCGTAATCGGCGCGTCAAACACAGCCGCTTTGGTGCTTACAACTGAGCTTGACGACGCGCGCTTCGTCCATGCATCCATCCGTGATTTGACGGCAGCCTGAATTGGCGAAGGCGCAATGGATAAGACTTTATTGACTGCACTGTTCGCGCTCAATCGAGCGGAAACCGGTGCAAACGGGGTAACCGCTATTGCCATGACGACAAGAACAAGCCCCCCTAAAATGATCGAGCGTAATTTGTGTGTGTATGTGGGTTGCATCATTTTCTCCGGTTTTAGTCAACGCATTGATCTGCCTGGGATCACGGGCGCAATCTGCTGCCCGAGGAGTCTATGTGTGATGATGATCGTTAAATCGGTTGGCGTTTGTAATTGTCAGGCCGGTTATTGTGCCTGACATTCAGCAGCGCCAATATTGGCATAAGCAGTTCGATACTTTTTATAAGCATCAACCCATTTACTCTGGTTGTAGAAATTATTGCCTTCCGCCATCCTGTCGCTCGCGCACCAGGTGGGAATCCCCTTTTCCTGCGCTTTTGTAATTAACGCAGGCAGGATGTCCTTTAGGAACTCGATGTAACCTCCGGAAGACGGGGGAAACAAAATGGCATCATAAAATAACCCGTCCGTCATCAGTGCGCCCTGCATGTAAAAGGCGATGTCCTGACACCAAAGCCCTGCATCGCGTGCGCCATCAAGTCCAATAGCAATGGCTTTGCTAATCCCTTTGGCCGCAACAGCGATGAAGTAGGCAGGATTGGGAACATTGTTTCCCAAACTTGGATTCAGGGAGTTGATAATGATCTCAATTGCAAGCACTACGCCTTTGGCAATCCCCGTGTCGGCAGCGGACGGGAAATCCGTGATGTTATAAAAGTTACAGACGGGTCTGGTAAACGCCGGAGCGGACGGGGCAGAACGAACGCCGGCTTTTTCCGTATCAGCAACAGAAGAGCGATTTTTTTCCGAAAGAAACCACTTTTCGGCTCGGTCCAAGGACGCCTGGTATGCCGCATCAGTTCTTATTTTGCGCAATGTGGCGGTCAACCGCTCCATTGTTACGGAGTCGGGAATTCCCCCGCTGACAAGAAGCAAGGAACTGTCTGAGTAGGCGGCAAATTCTGCCCTGATTTCAGCAACGCGTTTCAAAACTTCAGCCATATTTTCATCGCCCGATTTTTGAACGCTATCCTGGGCAATCGAGTACTGAGCCAGAAAACCAAAAGTCGCATCCGCTTCATCAAACAGGCCCTTAATCTCCGCGCGCAGTTGCTGCACATTTCTATGCACCATTACGTCGCGGGAATCCTGATTCCTGCTGATCGGAGTTCTGTTTTCACCTGTTTGCCGGCCATCCTGTGCCCAAAGCTGCTCAGCGGGCGCAATCATCACACCGAGCAAGATGGTAACTGTGATAAGAAAT
>CAYLJQ010000022.1:0-24969 GCA_964383955.1 uncultured Heliomicrobium sp.
AGTGTTAGCGCGTGCAGGTTATGTCCCTGGTTAAAGGCTCCCACCGAGACGGCAGAATTGGTGTTGCGGTTGATTGCTGCACCAGTGATGCCGACGCCTGCCGTTTGCGAATAGAGTCTCATCCAGCCGGTGCGGCCAGCAGGAATGAAATTTTCGAAACGCGGCGTGGTTCGCGGAGAGTTATTGTTGATCGCGCTGCGGTACTGACACGGCCCATTGATCTGGAAGCTGATGCCAAGTTCTGCATCGTCGTACAGAATGCCGAACAACGTGCCCAGCGTGCTCGCGCCGGTGCCCAGGTTGCCGCCGATCCGGTTGACGATCAGCAAGGTGTCATTGCCATCTGCGCGGCTGCCGACATTCGACAAAGCCAGCGAGCGCGGCAATTGGTTGTACATCAACCCGTCAAAGTTCAGCGTGACCGATCCTGAAGTCAGGTTGCAGTTCAGGTTCAACAGGCTGGGCAGAGCGGAGACAGATTCCGCGCTCAGATTCGCCTGGTGGCCGGAAGAGAACTTGACGTATTCGTCACCAATCAGGTTGTTGAACAAAATCGGACAGCCCTGATTGCTGACAGCCACGGCAACCATATATCCCGTGACGCCAGGATCAATATCCGAAGCCAGGAAGCTGGTTGTTTGCTGCGCCGTCAGGCAAATGTACGAATCGGACACCGAGCAGCTTGTTCCATCCACAAAGAACAGATGCAGAGAAACTCCTCTGGTGGGGTCAATATTCGTCATCGAAATGCGAGTGTTCTGTGCGGCTCCACCCGAAGCGTCTGACGTGTAGATCGGGAAGATCAGAACCGAACCGGATTTCTGATCGCTGATGGGCGACGTTGAGGGGAATGGCCTGCCCTGTCCCGCGACATTATCCACCGTCGCCGGATCGGAAGCGGTGTTATTCGCCGCATTCGAATCTCCGGCCACTGCAACGGTCGCAGTGTTGATAACAGTGGGATAAGCCGCCGCGCCGACGAATACGGTCAACGTGATTTCACTGATCGCGCCGGAAATCATCGGAGCATTGCGCGTGCAGGTGACAACCTGACCTGCCGCATTGCACGTCCATCCCTGACCCGTTGCCGATCGGTACAGCAAGCCTGCGGGCAAGGTGTCTGTCACAGTAATCACACCAGACGTCGAAACCTGACTGATGTTTTCAACCGTGATCTTATAGACGCCCATCTGCTCCACGAAGAAATTGCCTTCGTGAGATTTGCTGATCGCCAGGTCAGCGCCCTGACCAATTAGCGTCGTTACCGGCGAATTGGTGTTGTTGGACGTATTCGAATCCGTGACTCCGGCGGGAGACGCGACCGTTGCCACGTTGGTGATCGTGCCAGTAGCGTTGGCCGCTACCGTGGCCGTTACGACGTATGTCGCCGTGCCGCCATTCGCCAGGTTTGCCGTGGTCGCAATGTTACCGGTTCCGTTGGCCTGTCCGCAGCTAGAACCTCCGGAAGCCGTACACGTCCAACTGATGTTGCTGAGCGAGCTTGAGAACGTGTCAGCAATCGTCGCGCCTGTGACCGCGCCAGGACCGTTATTGATGACGGTGATGACGTAGTTGATCTGGCCGCCCGGTGACACATTGCTGGGGCCGGTTTTGGTAATTGCCAGATCAGCCATCGCGTTAATGACGTCAGGGCCGTCAGTTGCCGAATTGTTCGCGCCGTTTGGATCAGGGATTCCAGACGGCACCGTCACCGTTACGGTGTTCGACAACGTTCCGGTGGCAGTGCTGGCAATTTGCGCTACCAGCGTGAACGTCGCCGTGCCGTTCGGAGCCAGGTTGATCGTCGTCCCGATATTCCCTGTTCCCGTCGGTGAAGCGCAGCTTGAGCCAGCAGACGCCAGACAAGACCACGAAGCACTGGTGATGATCGCGGGCAGCGTGTCACTGACCGTCGCACCCGATACAGCGCTGGGACCATTGTTGGTCACGACGATGGTGTAGGTTGTCGAACCGCCCGCCGTTACCGAAGTCACTCCGTTGGTTTTGGTAACCGCCAGATTGGCTTGCGGCGTCAGGTTATCCGTGTCGGTCGCCGAATTGTTGCCCGCCACCGAATCGGTAACTCCGGTTGGCGCGGCGACGCTGGCTGTGTTTGCCAAGGTGCCGGTCGCGCTGGCGGATACTGCCGCCGACAGCGTGAAGGTTGCCTTGCCGCCCGGAGCCAGATCCACCGTCGCATTGATGCTGCCTGCGCCGTTGGCTGCGTCACAATTCGATCCGGACGAAGCCACGCACGTCCAGGTCGCCGAACTGATCGAAGCCGGAAGCGTGTCCGTCACCAGCGCGTTATTGACTGCGCTGGGGCCGTTGTTCGTGACAACGATTGTGTAATTCGTCGTCTGGCCGGGAATCGTTGACGCTGCGCTGTTGGTTTTGGTGATTGCCAAATCCGCTTGCGGCGTCAGGTTGTCGGTATCAGTCGCAGAGTTGTTGGCCGTGCTGTTTTCGACAACGCCGGTCGGCGCAGTGATTGCCGCCGTCGTCGTCAAGGTTCCGGTTGCGGTCGGTGAAACCGATGCCAGCACCGTGTAGGTCAGCGAACCGCCGGACGGCAGATTGGCCGTATGGTTGATGCTGCCCGTGCCGTTGGTTGCCGGACAAATCGCTCCGCCAGCGCCCACGCAAGTCCAGGTCGGATTCCGCAAGCTGGACGGCAACGGAACACTGATCATTGCTCCGTTGGCCGCGCCAGGACCGTTGTTGGTAGCGACAACCGTATACGTCAGATTGTTGCCCGGCACCGCCGTCGTCACCCCGTCAGTGTTGGTAATGACCAAGTCCACTGTCGGAATCAACGTATCCGTATCGGTCGCGGAGTTGTTGCCCGGATTCGGGTCAACCGCGCCTGCCGGAACGGCAGTGGTGACGATGTTCGACAACGTACCGGTCGCGCTGGACGAGATGGTGGCCACGACAGTGAAAGTCGCCGTGCCGCCGCTGGCCAGATTGACCGTTGTTGCGATGCTGCCCGTGCCATTGGCCGCGCCGCAGCTAGAACCGCCCGATGCCACGCACGTCCAGTTGGCGCTGGTAATTCCCACCGGCAAGGTGTCAATCACCGAAGCGCCCGTGACGTTCGATGGGCCACCATTGCTGACGACGATGGTGTAGGTGGTGTTCGTGCCAGGAACCACCGACGTTGCACCATTGGTTTTCGTGACAGCAAGGTCTGCCGTGACCGTTGCGTTGTCGGTATCAATCGCCGTGTTGTTACCCAGGTTTGGATCAGTTACGCCAGCAGGCGCCGTGATCGTCCCCGTTGTGCTCAACGGGCCGGATTGGCTCGCCGAGATGTTGGCGTTGATGGTGTACGTCAGCGAACCGCCGGAAGGCAGGTTGACCGTCGCGCCGATTGTGCCACTGCCCGAAGCCGCCGGACAGGTTGCGCCGCCTGCGCCCGTGCAAGTCCACGTCACGCTGCTGATACCCGCTGGCAGCGGATAGGTCAGCGTTGCGCCGGTGACGTCGCTTGGGCCGTTGTTTGACGCAACAACAGAGTAGGTTGTCAAGCCGCCCGGTGTCACCGCCGTCACACCGTCGGAATTGGTGATTGCCAGATCCGCTTGCGGCGTCAGGTTGTCGGTATCGGTCGCCGAGTTGTTGCCTGCCGTTCCGTCGGTCACGCCTGCTGGCACGGCTACTGTCGCCGTATTGGCCAGCGTTCCCGTTGCGTTTGAAGCAATCGTCGCCGTCACGGTGAAGATCGCCGTTCCGCCCGAAGCCAGGTCAACCGTTGTCGCAATGCTGCCCGTGCCGTTGACCGCGTCGCAGTTGGAACCTTGCGATGGGACGCACGTCCAGCTTGCCGATGTAATCGCTGCTGGCAGCGTGTCGGTCACCACCGCGTTGTTGACTGCGCTGGGACCATTGTTTGTGACAACGATTGTGTACGTCGTTGTCTTTCCAGGAACCGCTGTGGCCGAATTGTCATTCTTGGTGATGGCCAGATCGGCTTGCGGCGTCAGGTTGTCGGTATCGGTCGCCGAATTGTTCGCACCGCTGGATTCGGTCACGCCTGCTGGCGCTACGACCGCAGCCGTGTTGACCAAGGTGCCGGTCGCGCTGGCCGAAACCGTTCCGGTGACAGTGTAGGTCGCCGTGCCGGTTGGCAGCAGGTTGGCCGTCGTTGCGAGGTTTCCGGCGCCCGTTGCTGCGCCGCAGCTTGAACCGCCTGTAGCCACACACGTCCAGCTTGCATTCACGAACGATGCCGGGAAAGCATCAGTGATCGAAGCCCCGTTGACCGCGCTCGGCCCGTTGTTGGTCACGACGATGGTGTATGTCAGGTTGTTGCCTGGCACCACGCTCGTCACACCATCGGTCTTTGTGATGGCCAAATCCACCGTCGGCGTCAATGTGTCCGTGTCGGTCGCGGAGTTATTGCCCGACGCAGGATCAACCGCTCCTGCGGGAGCCGCCACCGTGGCTTTGTTGACCAGCGTGCCGGTCGCGCTGGGCGAGACAGTGGCCACAACCGAGAAGGTCGCCGTGCCGCCGCTGGCCAGATTGACCGTCGTCGCGATGCTGCCCGCGCCATTGGGCGCGCCGCAGCTTGAACCGCCCGATGCCGTACACGTCCAGGTTGCCGCTGTGATTCCCACCGGCAAGGTGTCAATCACCGAAGCGCCCGTTACGTTGCTTGGGCCGTTGTTCGTAACCACGATGGTGTAGGTGGTGTTTGTGCCGGGAACCACCGATGTTGCTCCGTTGGTCTTGGTGATCGAAAGATCAGCCACGACCGTTGCGTTGTCGGTGTCAATCGCTGTGTTGTTACCCAGGCTGAGTTCCGTCACGCCAACTGGCGCAGAAATCGTCGCCGTTGTGCTGAGCGGGCCGGATTGGCTCGCGGAGATGCTGGCTACGATCGCGTACGTCAGCGAACCACCGGACGGCAGATTGACGGTTGCGTTGATTGCACCGCTACCTGAAGCTGCTGGGCAAGTTGCGCCGCCAGCGCCCGTGCAAGTCCACGTTGCGCCGCTGATCCCCGCTGGCAGCGGGAAGCTCAAGCTGGCACCCGTCACATTGCTTGGGCCGCTGTTCGAAGCCACGACGGTGTAAGTCGTCGTCGCTCCGGGCGTCACCGTGGTTACGTTGTCAGTGTTCGTGACGGCCAGATCAGCGATTGGCGTCAGGTTGTCGGTATCGGTCGCCGAATTGTTGCCTGCGGCATCCGTCACACCTCCGGGCGCTGTCACCGTTGCCGTGTTGGCCAGGGTGCCGGTCGCATTCGCCGCGACTGTTGCCGTCAGCGTGTACGTCGCGGTGCCGTTTGGCGCAAGGTTGGCGGTTGTGGCGATGTTGCCTGTCCCGCTTGGCTGGCCGCAGCTTGAACCTGCCGACGCCACACAAATCCACGAAGCGTTTGTCAGCGTAGCGGGCAGCGTGTCCGCGACCGCTGCGCCTGTGACGCTGCTTGGGCCTGCGTTGGCAACGACGATGATGTAACTGGTCTGCGCGCCGGGCACCAGACTGTTTACGTTGTTGGTCTTTGTAATGGACAGGTCAGCCGTGGGCGACAGCGTGTTCGTATCGGTCGCCGAATCGGGACCATTCGAATCAGTCACGCCTGCTGGCGCAGCCACCGTCGCGGTGTTCACGACTGTCCCGGTTGCGCCCGGAGCCACTCTCGCCGTCAAGCTGAAGGTCGCCACGCCGCCCGGCATCAAGTCAACTGTTGCATTGATGTTGCCGATGCCGACGGATGCGTCGCAGTTCGATCCCGCCGTCGCCACACACGTCCACGTGGCACCCGTCAAACTGGCTGGCAACGTGTCCGTCACCAAAGCATTTGAAACCGCGCTGGGGCCGGTGTTGGTCACCGTGATGGCATAGGTCGTCTGCGTGCCTGGAACCAGGCTGCTGACGCCGTCCGTCTTGGTGATCGTGAAGTTGGCCGTTGGCGTCAACGTGTCAGGTCCGTCAGTCGCCAAGTTATTGGCGGCGTTCGCATCGTTCACACCCGCGGGCGGTGTCACGCGCGCAGTATTCGACACGGTGCCGGTCGCTCCCGGAGCCACGGTCGCCGTCAGCATAAAGGTCGCCGTTCCGCCATTCGCCAAATTGACGATGGCGTTGATGCTGCCCGTGCCCGCACCCGAACCGCAGCTTGATCCAGCCGAAGCCGCGCACGTCCACGAAGCATTGATCAGATTCGACGGCAGGAAGTCCGTCACCGCAGCGTTGCTGACCGGCGCAGGGCCGTTGTTGCTGACGACGATGGTGTAGGTCGTCGGCATCCCCGGCACCAGGCTCGCAGCACCATTGGTCTTGGTGATGGCCAGATCGGCTGTCGCCGCAACCGTGTCAACGTCTGTCGCCGAGTTATTGCCCGACGCCGGATCAATCACGCCCGCGCCAGCCGCCACCGTTGCCGTGTTCGACAATGTTCCGAACGTGCCCGGTGCGACGGTTGCCGTCAGCGTGTACGTTGCCGTGCCGCCGGGTAACAAATCCACAGACGTTGCAATGCTGCCGGAACCGCTGGCCGCGTTGCAGGTTGATCCGCTGGAAGCCACGCACGTCCACGTCGCGCCTGTCAGCGCCGCTGGCAAGGTATCGGTCACAACGGCGTTGTTCACCGCGCTGGGGCCGTTGTTGCTGACAACGATGCTGTAAATCGTCTGTGCGCCCGGTTGCAGACTGGCAACATTGTTGGTCTTGGTGATCGCCAAGTCAGCTTTCTGGATGACGCCCACCGTCACCGCATTGGAATTACCAGCGACGCCGGAAGTCGTCGAAGCGATGGCGAAGCTGTTTGGTCCAACCGTAGCAGGTGCATCTGCCGCTACTTTCACAACCAGCGTCACCGTGCCAGTTGCTCCCGCACGCAGAATCTTGTCGGGCGGAGCCGCGTTCGATCCTCCGTGCGGATTGCAGGTCAGCGTGGAAGTGCCGCTGTTGAAAGTGCAGGTGCCCGGCGAAGCAAACGCTCCCGTACCACTGTAGGAAACGAAGCTTGTCGAAGCGGGCAAGACATCGGTCAGCACTACGTTCGCCGCGTCGCTTTGGCCGCGATTGACCACGGTCAAGGTGTACGTCAGGTTTTCGCCCGCAACCACAGGGTCGGGTTGTGCCGACTTGATCTTGTCCACCGTCGAAGCGGTGTTGATCGGGTTGCTGACGGAACTGCTGTTATTGCCGCTGGTCGGATCAACCGTGCTGGTGGAAATGCTGGCACCATTGACCACGTTGCCGCTGGTCGCCGACGCATCAACCTGCACCCGGACGATGATCGTCACAGGCGGTAAGCCAGCAGGCGGCGGATTCTGATTCGTTGCCGATGGCGGCAGGATGCTGCGCGTACAACTGAGCGTTCCACCCATCGTGCCTGCGGATGGCGGCGTACAGGTGAAGCCCGAACTGCCTGCGTTCACTGAAACGAAGCGTGCATTGGCAGGCAAGGCGTCGGTCAACACAACATTTGCTGCATCGCTCGGCCCCTGGTTATTGATCGTCAACCGATAATCCACCAACTGACCGGCAAGCACTGGCTGGCCGTTGTCGGCGAAGTTACCGTCCAGATCGGTGTCTACGGATTTCACAACGCTCAGGTCAGCGCCTTGCGCCACAGTGACTTGCGCGGCAAAGGCGTTGTTGGCGCTGTTCGGATCGGGCGTGGCGTTCGGGTCGAACGAGGCCACGCGCGCGCCGTTGATGATGGCTGTGCCGAGCGGAACTCCCGCCGGAACCAGCACGCGATATTGAACCTGCAACGCTTGCCCGGCCAGCATTGTGTTCCCTGCTCCGTTGCCGCTGTTATCCACCGTGCAGACGATGCCACCGGAACCTGCCGGGGTAATGCCGCACGTTGCTCCCGTAGGTTGCGGTGGCGCAGATGCCACCCCTCCCGGTGAGAACGAGGCTTGTGGCGTCACCACAAATCCGCCCGTCCCGAACGTTGTGTCGAGCGTAACGTTGGCGGGCAACTGGTCTTCGATGCGCGTCAGATTGGCGTCCGAAGGCCCGTTGTTGCTGATGTTGATCGTGTAGGTGATCGAGTTGTTCGATGTGCCGGAAGTGACGGTTGTGCGGTCAGCAGACTTGGTCAAAATCAAATCCGCGCCCGTTGTCACCACCGACGTGAAGCTATCAGTGTTGTTCGACGTGTTGGTTTCAACATCAGGTGACGCTGCCGTTGCCAATGCCACGTTGTTCAGATTGGTCTGGCTTGCCAGGTTGGCGTTTGCACGCACACGAACCGAGAAGGTTGTCGTGCTGTTCACCGTCAGCGCCGCACTCGAAGTGCAAGTCACGTCAGGTGACGAGAACGCGCAAGTGAAGCCGCCCGCGCCGCTGACCGTCGTGCCGATGTACGTCAGGCCCGTCGGCAACGTGTCTTTCATCGTTGCTCCGGCGCTGGCTACGCTTGGCCCTTTGTTCGTCAGTTTCACCGTGTAGATGAATTCCTGACCCGCTTTCACGTAAGCAGGCCCGGTCTTGTCCACAACCAGATCAGGCTCTCTGACCACCGTCACCGTCGCCGCTGACGACAGGTTCTGATTGCCCGCCGGGTTGTTGGTTACGTTGGCCGCCGCCGTATTCGTCAAGCTGCCCGGCGTGAAGTTCGCGTTGATCTTCACGACAAGCGTGACCGCGTTCGACGCGAAGGTCGTTCCGGCGGGAATCTTGCCGCTAGGCAAACAAGTCAGCGTGGTCAAGCCTGCGTTCATACTGCAAGCCGATCCGCCCAGGATGCCCGTTCCGGCAAACGAATGGAATGTCGTTCCCGTCGGCAGCGTGTCGCCGATGCCAGCTGCGCTGAGCATTCCATCGCTGGTGCCAGTGTTTTCAACCGAGATGGTGTAACTGACCAGATCGCCCGCCGAAAAGACCGGCGTTTGACCGGGCAATATTCCCGTCACTTGTTTGCGAAGCGCGACAACGCCCTGGCTGGTGATGGCCGTGGTTTCGGTGTCGCTGTTGTTGGCCGAACTTGAATCGGCAGTCTGGCTGGAAACGGTCGCCGTGTTGGAAAGCGTCGTTCCGCCAGCCACGTTGGAATTGACCTGCGCGACAATGCTGATCGTCGCCGAAGCGCCGGAAGCCAGGCTGGCCGCATTGCAAGTCACAGTGCCTGCCGAGTTGGAGCAGGTGAAGGAGGCATTGTTAGTGCTGACGCCAACGAAGGTCAGCCCCACGGGCAGCGGATCGCTGACCACGACGTTCTGCGCCGCTGAAGGCCCAGCGTTATTGACCGTCAACGTGTAGGTAACGTTGGTTCCCGCCGCAATCGGATCCGCCGAATCCGCCTTGGTGATCGAAAGATCAGCCTGCGGTGTCAGGGTGTTGGTATCCGTTGCGGTGTTATTGGCGGTGTTCGTATCAATGATTGTGTTCGGAACGCTGACCGTCGCCGTATTGACCAGTGTGCCGGTGGCCGTGCCGGAAATTGTGCCGGTCACGGTATAGGTTGCCGTGCCGCCCGGACTCAGATTGGCCGTTGTATTGATGTTTCCGGTTCCGTTCTGCGCATTGCAGACCGAACCCGCCGACGCCACACACGTCCAACTGACGCCGGTCAAAGCAGAAGGCATTGTGTCTATGACTTTTGCCGCATTGACCGAACCGGTTCCGTTGTTGGTGACGACGATGGTGTAAGTCGCCGTGCCGCCGGGCGCAACGCTGGTCACGCCGTCGGTCTTGGTGATTGAAAGGTCCGCAACAGGACAATTGATCGTCGTGCAAGCCTGCACCGTCATTGGAGCGCCGCCATCGAATGACGCGGCGGAAGTGACGCAAAGCGTCGTTCCGGGTGCGGCATTCTGGCTGATTTGCGCCTGGTAATTCACCTGAATTGACGCGCCGCCAGCCAGCGTGCCTGTCCAGGTGACGGTCGAAGCCGCAACCGTGCAGGTTCCGCTGTTCGGCGTCGTCACGCAGGTTCCGGGCAGTCCCGTCAGATTTGCGGGCAGCGTGAACGTCAGCACAGCGGTTGCTGGTGCAACGTTCGGGTTCGTCAGTGTGGCAAAACCATTGACCGTGTTGCCCGGCGAAGTGCAAGCCAGTGGATCGGTCAACTGGAAGCTCAGAATCTGGCTTAGGTCTTTGAGCACCGGGGTCGGCGGCGTTGTGATGGGACCATTGCCATTGGAGCAGCCAACGCACTCGCTTGGATTGCTGATGCTGACCGTATTGCCGTTGATTGGATTCAGCGCGGTGGAAGCGATGGAGACATCCAGCACCAGCGTGCTGCTGCCAGCCACCGCGATCGGATTCGAATTGGTGCAGGTAACGTTTGGAACCGAACCCGTGCAAGTCCAGCCCGGCGTCGAAGTGAAATTCACGGCGTAGCCGCTGATGCCTGCCGGGAAGGTTTCCATCACGGTCGTCGTGCCTGATGAAGTAGAAGGCCCGGCGTTCGAAACGGTGATCACATACTGGCCTGTGGCACCTGCGCGGAATGTGCCTTGCGCCACTTTCGTCACGCTCAGGTCAAAGTTAGTGCTGACTGGCGTTGAGCCTGTGGAAACAGGGCCGTTGTCAGCGCTGCAAGTCGGACATTCGTTCGGGTTCGACACGGTGGCGTTGTTGGCCGCAAGAGCGCCCGACACGCCTGAAGCAATCATCACGTCCAGCACCAGAATGCTGTTCGTTCCCGACGCGATCGAACTGGCAAAGGTGCAGGTCACGTTCGGAACTGCGCCGCCGCAGGTCCAGGTCGCCGTCGAACCGGCATTCACCGCATACCCCGTCACGCCTGCCGGCAATGTGTCGGTCACGGTTGTCGTGCCAGTCGTGTTGGACGGGCCGTTGTTGGTAACGGTGATCTTATATTGCCCTGTGCCTCCGGCGGTAAACGTCCCCTGCGCAACTTTCACGATTGACAGGTCAAAGTTTGGCGTCAACGGAGTCGGTCCGCTGGAAGCAGGGCCATTGTTGGCGTTGCAGCTTGGGCATTCGTTCGGATTCGACACCGTGACCAGATTGGCCGCCAATGGATTGCTGGCGTTTGCCGCAATGGTTACGTCCAGCACCAGCACGCTGCTGCCGCCCGACGCAATCGAATTGGAGTTGGTACAGGTGACATTCGGCACACTGCCTGTGCACGTCCAGCCTGGGTTGGAAATTGAATTGACGTTGTATGCAGTCACGCCTGCGGGCAGAGTTTCCGCCACCGTCGTGGTGCCGGTGGAATGCGATGGTCCGGCGTTTGAAACCGTGATCTTGTATTGGCCCGAACCGCCCGGCACAAAGCTGCCTTGCGCCACCTTGGCCACGGTCAAGTCAAATGTTGTCGTCAGCGGAACTGGCGGCGATGTAAATGGCCCATTGTCGGCCAGACAGGACGGGCATTCCGCAGGGTTTGAAACCGAGAAAATGTTTGCGGGCAGCGGATTCGCCGCGTTGGCCGCAATGTTCACATCCAGCAGCAACATGCTGGTCGCCGTTGCGTTGATGACATTCGGATTGGAGCAAGTGACGCCGGGAACCGTCCCGGTACACGTCCAGCCCGGGGTGGAACCGGCGTTGACCGAGTATCCCGTCACGCCCGCGGGCAGCGTTTCCGCCACCGTCGTCGTGCCGGTTGAATTCGATGGACCGTTGTTCGTAACCGTGATCTTGTATTGACCCGTGCCTCCGGCGGTGAATGCAGTATTCGCCACCTTCGCCACCGTCAGATCAAAGACGGAATTCAGCGTCGTCGCTGGAGTTGAAACCGGGCCGTTATTGGCCGCACTCGTATCGCCAGGGTTGCTGATGCTGACGGTATTCGGCGGCAGCGGATTCGAAGCGCCCGCCGAAATGTTGATGTCCAATCTGAGGAAGCTGTCGCTTCCCGACGGAATCGGATTTGCGTTGGTGCAGGTAACGTTCGGCACAGCACCGGAACACGACCAGCCAGCCGTGGAACCGGCGTTGACTGCATACGCCGTCACACCCGCAGGCAGCGTTTCCGTTACGGTTGTCGTGCCAGTGGAATTCGACGGGCCGTTGTTATGAACGGTAATCAGGTACTGGCCCGTGCTTCCCGCGACGAAGGTTGCCGAGGCGCTCTTGGCCACGCTCAGGTCAAAGCTTGTCGCCAGCGCGATGGTGCCTGTTGTCGCGGGGCCGTTGTTGCCCGTATTGCCAGGGTTTTCGCTGGGGTTGCTGACGGTTGCCGAATTCCCAGCCAGCGGACTGGTCGCATTCGGAGAAATCGTCACATCCAGAACCAGCATGCTGTTCCCGCCCGACGCGATGGAATTCGGATTGTCGCAAGTGATGTTCGGCACCGTGCCGCTACACGTCCATCCGGCTGTAGAACTGGCGTTGACGCTGAATGCGGTGACGCCAGCAGGCAGTGTGTCAGCCACGGTTGTTGTGCCCGAAGAATTTGACGGACCAGCATTCGTCACAGTGATCTTGTATTGGCCGCTGCCGCCTTTGGTAAAGGTGCCGACGGGAACTTTGGCGATGGTCAGGTCAAAGACCGCATCCAGCGGAGTTGGCGGAACGCCAATCGGGCCGTTGTCGGTCGTGCAGGTCGGACATTCATCAGGATTGCTGACCGTCACCACGTTGCTGCCCAGCGGATTGGGCGCGCTTGCCGAAATCGTCACGTCCAGGATCAGCATGCTGTTTCCGCCGGACGCGATTGAATTGGAGTTGGTGCAGGTGACACCCGGGACTGATCCGAAACATGCCCAGCCTGGCGTGGACGAAGCGTTGATCGAATAGCTGGTGATCCCCGCAGGCAACAGATCGTTGAGCGTGGTTGTGCCTGTGGAATCGGACGGGCCAAGGTTGGTAACGGTCATCTTGTAACGACCATTGCCGCCCGCTGTGAACTGGCCAACGGTAGTCTTGGCCGCTTGCAGGTTGAACGAAGTCGCAACCGGCGTTGGGCCGCTGGATGCCGGACCGTTATTGGTGTTATTGCCGTCGCCAGGATTGCTGACGGTGACCAGGTTGGCGGCAAGACTGCCCGTCGCGCTGGAAGCCACCGTGACATTCAGGAACAGCACACTCGGTCCACCCGCCGGAATCGAGTTTGGATTGGTGCAGGTAACATTTGGGACGCTGCCCGTGCATACCCAGCCAGGCGTTGAACCACCTCCCACAACATAGCCGGTAATGCCAGCAGGCAGCGTTTCCGTGACCGTCGTCGTGCCGGTTGAATTGGAGGGTCCGGCGTTCGTGACGGTAATTTGATAGATGCCTGTGCCGCCAGCGGTAAAGGTTCCCAAGGCCGCTTTGGTCACGGACAAATCGAAATTGGCAGCGAGCGGTGTGGCCGCGCCGCTGGTGACAGGGCCGTTGTTGGCCGCGTTGATGTCGCCGGGGTTGCTAACCGAAGCCGTGTTGACCCCAAGCGGATTTGGCGCTCCTGCGCTGATTTGAACATCCAGCAACAACATCAGGTTGCTGCCTGACGGGATTGCGGTTGTGTTGGTGCATGACACATTCGGGACGGTTCCCGCGCACGACCAGCCAGGACTGGAAGCGCCGTTGACCGAATATCCGGTTACGCCCGCAGGCAGCGTGTCCGCCACGGTTGTGGTACCGGTCGAAATGGAAGGCCCGGCGTTTGAAATCGTGATCTTGTATTGGCCGCCGCCGCCCGCGATGAACGTTCCCTGCGACACTTTCACGATGGAAAGGTCGAAGCTATACGTTACAGGCGTCGTCCCGGTTGTGGCGGGACCGTCGTTGCCCGGATTCGAGTCGCCAGGATTGCTGACTGTGACTGTGTTTGCCGCCAATGGGCTGGCGACGTTTGATGACAGCATCACATCCAGCAGCAACATGGAATTGCCGCTGGCGGGAATCGCGTTGCCATTCATACAAGTGACATTCGGGACAACGCCAATACAGGTCCACCCTGGCGAGGAACCGGCGTTGACGCTGTAACCCGTTATACCCGCAGGCAAGGTTTCGTTGACCGTTGTCGTGCCCGTGGAATTCGACGGGCCAGCGTTCGACACCGTGATCTTGTATTGGCCGCTGCCGCCTGCCGTAAAGGTTCCCTGCGCGACTTTGGCAATCGAAAGATCGAAGTTATTAACCACAGGCGTCGGGCCGCTGGATGCGGGGCCGTTGTTGCCTGCATTGGAATCGCCCGGATTGCTGACCGTGGCCGTGTTGGCCGCCAGCGGATTCGACGCACTTGCAGCCAGCGTCACATCCAAAATCAGCATGCTGTTGCCGCCCGCGGCAATCATATTGCTGTTGGTGCAACTGACGTTCGGAACTGCGCCCGTGCAAGTCCAGCCGCTTGTCGAACCGACGTTGACGCTGTACCCCGTCACGCCCGCAGGCAGCGTGTCGGCGACAGTTGTCGTTCCTGACGAATCGGATGGCCCGGCGTTCGACACGGTGATCTTGTACTGGCCGCTGCCGCCCGCTGTGAACGTGCCTTGCGCAACTTTCGCGATGCTCAGGTCAAAGCTGGTGGTGAGCGGCGTTGGCGGCGTTGTAATCGGCCCGTTGCCGCTGGTGCAGCTTGGGCATTCGTTCGGGTTCGAAACCGAAACGACATTGCCGCTCAAGGGTGTGGTCGCCGACGAAGAAATGTTCACGTCCAAAATCAGCATGCTGCTCGCGCCAGACGCGATGGAATTTGAATTGGTACAAACTGCGTTTGGCGCTGCGCCTGTGCAAGTCCAACCTGGCGTGGAACCGGCGTTGATGCTGTATCCGGTAATGCCTGTTGGGAACGTTTCGTTGACGGTTGTCGTGCCTGTCGAATTCGACGGGCCAGCATTCGAAACAGTGATCTTGTATTGCCCCGTCCCGCCAGCGGTGAAGCTGCCTTGCGCCACTTTCGCAATGGAAAGGTCAAAGTTGATGTTCAGCGGAGTCGTTCCGGTGCTGACCGGGCCGTTGTTGCCGGGGTTGCCGTCAGACGGATTGCTGACCGTGGCAGTGTTGGCTGCCAGCGGATCAGTCGCGCTTGGCGAAATTGCGATGTCCAGCAGCAGCATGCTGTTGCCGCTGGCCAGAATCGAATTGCTGTTGGTACAGGTAATGCCTGGAACCGTGCCCGTGCAAGTCCAGCCTGGGCTGGAAATCGGGCTGACGCTGTAACCCGTCACATTCGCGGGCAACGTGTCAGTGATAGTTGTCGTGCCGCTGGAATGCGACGGCCCGGAATTCGAGACGGTGAATTTGTATTGGCCGCTGCCGCCTGCCGTGAAGACGCCTTGCGCGACTTTCGTCATCGTCAGGTCGAAGCTCATCGCCAGCGGTGTGGTCGGCGTTGAAACCGGCCCGTTGTTGGCCAGGCAGGAACCCGTCATGCATTCCGCCGGGTTGCTGACGTTGACGATGTTTGCGCCAAGCGGATTGGGCGCATTCGGCGAAATCGTCACGTCAAACACGAGCATGCTATTGCCGCCCGAAACAATCGGATTCGGATTTGTGCACGTTACGCTTGGGACGGTACCGGAACACGTCCAGCCCGACGTTGAGGACCCGTTGATGCTGTAACCAGTAACACCTGCCGGGAAGTTTTCATCCACCGTCGTGGTGCCGGTCGAATTCGACGGGCCGTTGTTGGTGATTGTGATCTTGTATTGACCGCCTGCGCCCGCCGTGAACGTGCCTACCGCCAGCTTCGTCACCATCAGATCGAAGACAGAAGCCAGTGTCGTGGTCGGCGTTGTGATCGGGCCGTTATTGGTCGCATTTGTATCCCCCGGATTGCTCAAGGCAACCGTGTTTGCCGGCAACGGATTGCTTGCGCCCGCTGAAATCGTGATGTCCAACAGCAACAGACTGTCGCCGCCTGACGGAATCGAATTCGCGTTGGTGCAGGAAACATTCGGAACTGCGCCCGTGCAAGTCCAGCCCGCCGTCGAACCCGCGTTGACTGCATACGCCGTCACGCCCGCAGGCAAAGTTTCCGCAATCGTCGTCGTGCCCGTGGAATTCGACGGGCCGTTGTTGTGAACGGTAACGGTGTATTGGCCGCTGCTGCCTGCAATGAAAGTCGCCGACGCGCTCTTGGCAATTGCCAGGTCAAAGCTGGTGGCCAGCGGCACCGTGCCCGAATTGGCCGGGCCGTTGTTGCCTGTGTTGCCTGCATTTTCGCTGGGATTGCTGACACTGGCAGTGTTGGCCGCCAGCGGACTGGTCGCGTTCGCAGAGATCGTCACGTCCAGCAACAGCGTGATGCTGCCACCCGAAGGAATCGAGTTCGGGTTGGTGCAAGAGACGTTCGGTACCGTGCCAGAACACGACCAGCCGCCGCTTGAACCCGCGTTGACTGCGTACGCTGTCACGTTCGCGGGCAATGTGTCGGTCACGGTATTGGTGCCGGTTGAATTGGATGGGCCAGCGTTGCTGATGGTGATGCTGTATTGGCCGCTGCCGCCTTTGGTAAATGTGCCCACAGGCGTTTTGGCAATCGTCAGGTCGAATACCGAACTGAGCGGCGTGACAGGTGTTGTGATCGGACCGTTGTCCGAGGTGCAGGTCGGGCACTCGCTCGGATTGCTAACCGTCACAGAGTTGCCCGGCAGCGGGTTCGGCGCGGTTGGGCTGATCGTTACATCAAAAATCAGCATGCTGGTTCCGCCCGCCGCAATGACGTTCGGATTGGTGCAGGTAATGCTTGGCATTGTGCCGCTGCAAGTCCATGTCGCCGTCGAACCGGCGTTGACTGTGTACGCCGTCACGCCCGATGGAAACACTTCTCCCACCGTCGTAGTGCCAGTCGAATCGGACGGGCCAGCGTTGCTGACTGTGATTTTGTATTGTCCGGAACCGCCCGCCACAAACTGGCCAACGGTCGTCTTGGCAACTTGCAGATTGAAGTTTTGAGTGACTGGAGTTGGGCCGCTGGAAGCGGAATTGTTCCCTGGCGTTGTGTCGCCCGGATTGCTGACCGATGCGCTGTTGGCCGGAAGCGGATTGGGTGCTGAAGGTGACAGCGTCACGTCAAGCACGATAATCGTCGAACCACTCGGCGCTATTGAGCTCGTGTTGGTGCAGCTCACGTTTGGAACGCTGCCCGTGCAAGTCCAGCCTGCGCTGGTTGCGCCGTTCACGGTGTAGCCAGTGATCGCCGCTGGCAGTGTGTCGGCGACAGTTGTCGTGCCCGTTGTGTTCGAGGGGCCGCTGTTTGAAACCGTGATCGTGTACTGTCCTGTGCCGCCCGCCGTGAAGGTCGCCGAAGCCGTCTTGGTGATTGCCAGATCGAAATTGGCTCCCACGGTGTCGGTGTCGGTTGCGGTGTTATTCGCTGGCGTCGTATCCAGTGCGTTGCTGATGGTCGCCGTGTTGACGATGGTTCCGCTGGCTGCGGGCGAAATGTTGGCGACCACGCTGTAGGTCAGCGATCCGCCTACTGGCAGATTGACCGTCTCACTAATCGCCCCTGTGCCCGATGCTGCGGGACAGCTTGCGCCGCCTGCCGCCGTGCAAGTCCAGTTGAATGCCGTCACGCCTGCTGGCACTGCATCGCTGATCGTTGTGCTGTTGGCTGGCGCTGGTCCGGCATTTGAGAAAACGACACTATAAGTCGTCGTGCCGCCCGCCGTTACCGACGAAACGCCATCAGTTTTTGTCACAGCCACATCCGCGGTGTTCAGCACCGTCAGCATTGAAGGCGTGACACCGTTGTTCAGGTTGGCCAGCCCTGTGATGTTCGGCGCATCGTTCGTGTATGGGCCACCTACCGGCGCTGTTACGTTGACGGTGATAGTGCAGGAACCGATGCCCGAAGCGATTGTGCCGCCCACCAGCTTGATTCCCAGGTCACCTGCGGCAAGCGCGCCGCCGATGTTGTCTTGCAGCGTGCCGCCGCAGGTGTTGGTTACGGTTAGGGGTGAGGAAACGGTAACGCCCAAAGGGAAGGTATCGGTCAGCCCGATGCCGTCCTGCTGCGGATTGCCTGCGCTATTGGTCAGGGTGAAGGTCAAGGCGCTGCTGGCGCCAAGCCCGATGCTGGTCGGCACGAAGGCCTTGGTCAGCGTTGCGCCGGAAGCGACCGTTCGGTTAACGCTGAATTCTGAGGTGTTGTTGATAATTCCCGCAGCGCCGTCGGTGCGGATGACAATGGCTGCAACGGAATCTCCGGCAGAAAGTCCCGCTCCACCCGGCACTGCGATTGGCTGACCGGCAAAGGTGCCCCCAGTTTGCCCGGTCAGTTTGCCTAAATAATAAATGCCTTCGCCCGCGTCCAGATTGTCTGTGCCTTGATCTGTCGTGCCGTTGGCCGATGCTTTGTAAACCTCTATGTCGTACGTGCCTGTTGCGCAGTAGGTGCCGCTGACGGTCAGGGTCGAACCGACCAGCGATGAAGCTGTCAACACAGGCCGCGCCAAGTCGCCGTTCGCTCCACCCGTGCCCGTGGCCGCGCAGGCGCTGGCGTTCAAGCTGACGCCGTTGTCGCCCAAATCAATCGCGTTCTTGCCGTTCGTGCCGAAATGGTTCTGGCTGATTTTGACGCTGTCGGTATTGGCGCCGTTCAGCAGCACAACGCCTGCGCCAGGATTGTTTGTGATGATGTTGTCCTGGATCAGCGTCGCTGTATTGCTGGTTTGATTGGCATAACGAATGCCGAACGTTTCCACCCCCAGCAAGCCGTTGCCGCTGATTGTGTTGTCCGTGATTGTCCATCCGGAACCGTTTACGCCCTGGTCAATGCCGCCGCCGCCGTGCCCTGAAATCAGGTTGCCCACGACGCTTGCCGCGCCCGTATTATTCGAACTGCTGACGCCGTTATAAGCGCTTTGCGAAATCGCATTGTCACGAATTTCATTGCCCAGAACTTGCCAGCCGTTGGCATTGTCTCCGCCAACGCCAATCACCAAACCGGCAAAGGTATGGAAGCCAATTAAGTTGTTTTGGACGATGCCGGTATCGGCTCCGGTAATAAAAATCGCGTTTCCAGTGCTTCGCGAGCCCGCGCCCGGATCCGTGAAACCATTTGCCGCCGCGCCGATCACGTTCAATTCAATCAAATCGGCGGTGAATGCGCTGGCCGTGGTTGCACCGACGCGAATATCGGCGGACGTTCCCGTGTTTCCTCCGAAGCCATAAATTGCCAGCTTGCGAATAGCTGCTGTGCTGGCCTGCACATCCAGACCGATTGCCAAAGAGCTGTTCCCCGGACCTTTGATTTCAAGCTCCGGCCCGTTCAGTTGCCCCAGCGCCGTGGCATTACGACCAACCGTGCCGCCTGTGCCCAGCGTGGCATTGTTTAGGTTGAGCACAGTCGTGCCATCAGCTTTGTCATACGCCGTGCCGTCAATCGTCGTCATCGCGTCGGTGATCTGCGGCAGCAAAGCCGCCGGTGACACGCGCCACCAACTATTCAAACCGACTGTTTGATTGGTCGCCACCGCGGGAACAAACCGCATCGCGTTCGCGCCTGTCCCGGTATTGGCGTTGCCGATAAACTGCGCCAGCGAACCCTGGCCGCTGTTGTTGAGGTTGGTGACGACATTGAAGCTAAAGCCAAAGTTATTGCCCGTCGAATTGCCTGCAATCGGGCCAACTTTGATAACGTGTTCGGCACTGGCCAAAGTCGCCGCCGTGCCGACAAAAGCGTCTGCGACAGCGCCGCCTTTGCCGCCGTAACACGGCCCGGCTGCGCCAAGCAGTCCGCCGCCACAATTGCCATTCACTGCGCCATAGGTTTGCTCAGACAGACCTGTCCCACCCCCGCTTGGCGTCAGACTACTGGCTTGCACCGCCACCCAATACGTTTGTCCGGTTGCAACTCCGCTGAATTCATACGCACCGATGCTGCCAGCCATCGTGCTGGTAAGCTGACACCCCAGCAGCGAATCGCCGCTGTCCGGCACACCGTCGCCGTCATCCTGGAACAGGCAGACGTTCGCGCCGTTGCGGCCCTGTTGGTCGCCGGTTGCGTCGTCAATTACTGCATCGCCGTCGGCCAGAACGTTGCCGGTTTTATCTTCAAACACATTGCCTGCGACTGTCGCGCACCCAGCCAGCCAGACCGCCGTGCCGGATTGCGCGGCATTGCCGCCCGCGTCATACACCCAGACGATGTCCAGCGCGTTGTCGCCGTTGGCATCAAACATATAGAAGCTTTCGGAGCCGGAAACTCCACCCTGAATAATGTTGGTGTTCCCTGCCGGAAGCGTGCCGGTGAACATGCCGCGATCTGTTTTGACCGCGTGCTGCCAGGTGCCGTTGCCGTTGCCCAGCCAGACAGAGGTGCCGGAATTGGCCGCCGCGCCGCCGCCGTCGTAAACCCAAATGATGTCCGGCTTCCCGTCAGCATTTACGTCGCCAATACGCGTGCTTTCACCGCCGGAAAATCCCACTTCTATGAAATTGTTTGATCCGCTGGCATTCGTGCCCGTAAACAGGCCTGTATCCACAATTGGCTGATGCTGCCAGGTGCCGTCGCCATTGCCGATCCAAACCCATGTGCCATTCAGCGTGGTGTTTCCGCCTGCATCGTACAGCCAGACAATGTCCGGAATGCCGTCCGTATTCACGTCCATCATGTGCGTGCTTTCGTTGGCGGTAACGCCGGCCTGAATGATGTTGTTGTTCCCTCCAATTTGCCCTAGGAATTCTCCGCGATCCGTCAGGACGGAGTGTTGCCAGGTGCCGTCACCGTTGCCAAACCACACCGATGTTCCGGAAACCGTGGGATTGCCTCCGCCATCGTAAACCCAGACGATGTCCAGTTTTCCGTCGCCATTCGTATCAATCACGAAGGTGCTTTCATTGCCGGTCAAACCATCCTGGATGTAATTGACTCCTCCGCTGGATAACGTGCCTGTGAACGCGCCGCGATCAACAATCGGCGTGTGTTGCCAGGTGCCGTCGCCGTTGCCTAACCATACTGCGGTGCCGGAGTTCGCAGGCGCGCCTCCGCCATCGTAAACCCAGATGATGTCCAGCTTTCCGTCGCCGTTCGTATCTCCCAGATGCGTGCCTTCGGCGGCGGTCAGGCCAGCTTCGATGAAATTTGTCGCGAAAAATCCGCTGACGAATGCGCCTTTATCAACGATTGGCGCGTGCGCGAACGTGCCGTTGCCATTGCCCAGCCAGACGAATGTGCCGGAATTCGCCGCTGCTCCGCCATTGTCGTACACCCACAGAATGTCAACTTTGCCGTCGCCGTTCACATCGCCGGTCAGCGTGATTTCATTGCCGGTCAAACCGGCCTGGATGTAATTGCCAACCGGCGCCGCGCCGGTGAACACACCTTTTTCCACGATTGGAGCGTGCGCCCAATATTGTGTGGCTGGACAGGCGTAACCACTTGGGCCTGCCCCTGTGCCTTCGGTGACGTGCCCATCCGAAGCCGCGGGCATTGCCACGGGCGGCATGACCAATCCACCGAAGGTAAAGAACTGCCCACTGCTGAAATCAAACAGCGCCGTCAAAGACCCGTTGCCGTTATCTGTCATCGGAACTTCGGTCACGCCGCTGCTGAAACTGGCATTCGTGCTGACCAGCATGTGCGTCACTTTCGTCCATGACGGAATGCTGACCAACACCTGACCCACCGTGCCGGTTTCCTGCACCTTCCAAACGCGCGCCATGCGATTGAAGGTCGCGCCCAGCGGCGCGTAAGGCGTCAGCAATACCGTTGACTGGGCGTCATGCCCCCAGGCCATAAAGCGCTTATCGCCTGCAAAATTGTTCGGGTTCAACTCGTTGGTCGCGGCAATGGTGCCAAGCCCAACAGACAGCAGGTTGCCAGGGTTGATGCTGGCTGATTGGCGCTGTTGCAACATTGTGTTGTCGTCACGCCCGATGGCCGCCACATCGTTGTGGTAGGCAGAGTTAGCCGTAATATCCCAGTACGCGGTGGTTCCGTCCGAAGCAATGTAATTGTGGCCGATAGTGATTCCGTATTTTGTCGCCAAGTACGATTCGACCTGGTTGCGCTCGGTGGCTGACAGGGTGCGGTTGTAGAGGATGACTTCCGACAGATCGCCGTTGAAAGCAGAGAAGCCGCTGGACGCGCCGATGTGTTCGTTACCGCCTCCAAGCGCAAAGCTCACCGTGTTTGTCGTGGTGTTGGCATGAACAATGCCGTTGAAGCGCACGCCCCAGTCGTTGCTTGCTCCGTGGACGCCATAGATGTTGTAGGAACGCGGGTCCACGCCCGGCCCGGTGATTGACCCGACACCCGGCTTGGTGTCGTCTATCGCTTTTGTAATCGGGTTCCAGCCCAGGCGGTCGTTCGTCCCGAAGCCGTTATACAAATGACCATTGCCCCAGGTGTAATGCTGTCCGCGATTGCCATTGCCCAAATCCCAGGCGTCGCCGCAATTGCAGTTCGTGTAGCTATAGGTTCGCTGCACGGCAAAGACTTCGCCCGCCGTAAAGGTGTTGACGAAAGCATTGACGCCGAAGCGGAAATAATCATCGCCGTCAAACCGAACCGTTGGGTTGAAGTTGAGCGCCCCGTCAATTCGCTGGGGATCGCTGAACACCAGGTTGGCGTCGCGCCCGTTGGTGGATTGATCGGCCCAGGATGTGAAGTTGTTTGAACCGTCTACGGATGTTCCCGCGTTCGCCTTCAGCCACAACTGCATGCCGGAAGCGACCGCTCCTGGAGCCATGCAAACATCGGAAGTGTCCGGGGTTCCGTCATTGTCGTCATCCGTGTCAACGATGTCGGCCAGGCCGTCATTTTCGCTGTCCTTGCCTAACCAGACATACGCCCCGGATTGCGCGCCGCCGCCTTCCCACGACCAAAGCAGATCGGGCATGCCGTCGCCGTTCAGATCGCCCACCAGCGTGCTTGAGTACGCATCAAGGCCTGCTGCATCCAGATAACCGCCGCCGCGTCCGTTGTTGAAACTGCCGGTGTCTACAATCGGGGTATGATTGAACGTTCCGTTGCCATTGCCCAACCAAACGTAACTTCCCGATTGAGGCGTCGCGCCACCCTGATCCCAGGTCCACAGGATGTCCAGATTGCCGTCACGGTTGACGTCAATCATGCGTGTCGTTTCAGCGCCGGTTTGGCCGCCCGCCGCGCTCCAGGTGTTGAACGGATCAGTCAGGCCGTGGTCTTCGATGGGTGTGTTATTGAATGTGCCGTCGCCAAGGCCCTTATAGATCCACACGCCGGAATTAGGTCCCCGCCCAGCGTCATAAACCCAAACCACGTCAACATTGCCGTCTTTATCAATGTCCACCAGGAAGGTGGACTCATTCCCCGTTTCGCCGCCAGCCGGACTGAACCCGAACCCGGTTCCCCCAGCCCAACCGATGTCAACAATCGGCGTCTTACTCCAAGTGCCGTTGCCGTTGCCCAGATAAACTCGCGAGCCGGAACTGGCCCCTGCTCCGTGGTCATAGAGAAGCACGATGTCGAGTTTGCCGTCATTGTTCGCATCTACCAGATGCGTTGATTCGTTCGCGGTATAGCCGCCGAAAATGCTGTAGGTGTATCCGGGGACGCTGCCGCTTAAATGTCCGTTGTCAACGATGACGTCGTGCTGGAACGTGCCATCACCATTGCCCAGCCAAACCCAGGTTCCGGAGTTTGCGCCGCCGCCAGCGTCGTAAACCCAGACAATGTCTACGTTTCCGTCGTTGTTCGCGTCCGCGACAAAAGTTGTCTCGTTGCCGCTGTCGCCTCCCGCTGGCATCCAGCCAACGTAAAGCGGCCCGCCGTCAAAACCTCCCGTATCCCGAATTGCGGTTTTTTGGAAGGTGCCATCGCCATTACCCAGCCACGCATAAGTCCCGTTATTGGCGCTGGGACCACCCGCGTCATAAATCCACAGGATGTCTAGCTTGCCGTCACCATTGAGATCCGCCAGGTGCGTGCTTTCATTGGCGGATTGACCGCCTTGAATCTGGCCAGCCGCATAACCGCTGAACGCTCCTTTTTCCACCACTGGATTATGTTCCCAGAACTGTTTCGGATAGCAGGTGGGCGTGTTGGCCGCGGGGTTTGCTCCGACAGTTATGCCGTCGGTTTCATATCCTGTGCCGCCGGTCAGCAAAATGGGCGCGGATTGGCTGGCGAAACTGAAAAAGTCACCGTTCGCAAAATCAATCGTCGCTTCCAGGTATTGACCATTGAAGGTCATCGCGATCTGGGTGTCACTGCTGTCGAAGGTTGTGTCCGTGCTGCGCAGCAAAGTCGGCGTGATGCCGCCCAGAATTCCCTTCGGAATCCTCACTCGCACATTGCCGACTGTGCCTAGTTCCTGCGCACGCCAGATGCGCGTCATGCGCTTCAGGCTGGTTCCGGCCACCGTCGTTCCCCAAACGGTGTTCGCGCCGTCGTGCCCCCAGACCAGGAAGCTCTTGTCGGCGCCGAACCCATTCGGATTGGAAACATTGTCCGCCGCGATTGCACCTAAGCCGATGGTCACCACATTGCCTGCATTGATGCTGTTGGATTGCCGTTGGTTCAGGTTGGAAACGTCGTCCCGGCCAATGCCGGCCACATCGTTTTGATAAGTTGCCGATCCGGTCCAAATAACAGTTGTGCCGTCGCTGGCCAGATAATTCGATGGCGCTGCCGTGGTGCCCAGCGTAATGCCGTACTTGATGGCCAAATACGATTCGACCCGGTTTTTTTCTGTCGCAGTGAGATTGCGGTTGTAAACCACGACTTCGGCAATGTTGCCCGGCCAGACTTCGACAGCCTGATACCCGCCGACCGTGAACATGCCGCTGACTGGTCCGCCGTTGCCGACGATGGTGAAATCCATCGTTGGTTCCAAATGAGAAATGGCGTCTTTGCGAAGTTCCGCGCCGGTATTGGTTCCGCCATTCCAGTGGTATCCCAGCACCTGCGCAATATTGTTTTTCAATGGCACCGGATGCGCGGTGAAAATGGGCGAAGAACCGTTCATATACATCCGCATTTCTTTTCCATAACTGCCCATGTGCGGATTGTCTATGCCGAAATCAGCCGCATTGCGCCACAGATTGTTCAGGTTGTTGTTGGCCGCAACCACAAAGACCGATCCAGGATCGGTGGTGGCAATGTACCTGCTGCCCAGGTATTCCAGATGCGAATTCGCGCCGTCGAACAGCAGCGAAGGATTG
>CAYLJQ010000023.1:0-24463 GCA_964383955.1 uncultured Heliomicrobium sp.
TTAACTTCACGCTGGGCAAAAATAAAACCATGAAACATGGTTACAGTACCGCGCGCGTCAGCACGCGGCTGTTTGCCGTCGCCAACCGCTTGCTGACGCGCGCGGTACTGTATCAGTGTCCCAATCCTGGCTGCTCCGATTTAGAGTTTTGATTGATGCTCGGCAGCGAATTTGACCAGTGCATGCGCGCCTTTCAGTTCCAGCTTTTCGCAAATTTTGGCGCGATGAAATTCAATGGTGCGCACGCTTAGGCAAAGGATGTCGGCGATTTCCTTGCTGGTTTTATATTGCCCGACCAATTGCAGCACACGCCGTTCGGAGGGCGAAAGGCTTTCCAAACTGGGTTTCTGTTCCAGCAGCGAGGCCGCGCCACGGCTGCGTTTAAGCAGCAAGCTGGTCAGTTGCGGGCTGACGAATTCGCCGCCTTCGTCCACTGCGCGAATGCAGTTGATGACTTCAGTCGCGGCGCTGTCTTTGACCAGATAGCCCTTCACGCCCAGGTCAAGCGCGGCGTTCAGAAAACGCTCGTTCTTGTGCATGGTCATGATGATCACTTGCACAGGCAATCGCTTTTCCCGAATGGCTTGCGCGGTCTGCAACCCGTCCATGACGGGCATGTCAACATCCAGGATGGCGATGCTGGCGTCGCATTCCGGCAAAGAATCCAGCGCCTGTTGCCCGTTGTCGGCTTCGGCGACGACTTTGATCAACGTGTCGCGCTCTATGACTTGCCGCAATCCGGCGCGAAAAATGGGATGATCATCCGCAATCAGAATCTTGATTTCAGGTTTCATGGAAATGATGTCTTGTCGTTTCCTTGCTTACAATACGGGAAACTTAACGGTGATGGTGGTGCCCTGGTTCGGCGCGGTTTCCAGCGTGTAAATCCCATGGAGCATCCGCACGCGCTCCGCCATTCCAATCAGCCCAAAGCCGCCCGCGTGCGCTTGGTGCGAATGCGAAACCTCTGCGGCTTTCTTTTCGGTAGAACCGGCGTGACGCGCTTCTACCGGAGTAGCAACAAATCCTTTGCCATTATCGCTGACGGTCAGCGTGATAAATTCTTCTTCGCGGACAATGGCGATCAATGCCTCTGTTGCCTGGGAATGCTTGAGAATGTTGTTCACGCATTCCTGCACAATGCGATAGAAACTGGCTTCTTCCTCCTTCGAAAACACGCCATCCAGCAAGGGAACGTTAATTGTGAACTGAATGGGAGTCGAAGCCGCCACACGTTCAATCATCGCTTCCAGGCTTTGCGCCAAACCCAACCGATCCAGATGGTACGGGCGCAAATCGTACGCAATGCGCCGCGCCTCATCAATCGCCTGCGAAGCGGTCAGGCTGATTTCCTCAAACTGTTCTTTGGACATGCCTGCGTCTTCGGGTGACATGCCGCCCACCAGCGCGCGGTTTTTGATCACCAGCAAACTCTGCCCCAGACCGTCATGCAATTCCGCGGCAATTCGTTTGCGTTCGTTTTCCTGCGATTCGATCAGCCGCCGTGAAAATACCGCCTGCTCTTCCTGGCGTCGCTGCAATTGCGCAACACGGGTACGAAACGCCACATAGGCAATTCCCCCAATACTCAGCACAACCAGTGCTCCAAACCAGATCGTGCGATAAAACGGCGCCTGCACGACAATTCTGAGCGCCGCGCCTTCTGTATTCCAGACACCGTCGCTGTTGGCCGCAATTACGCGAAAGGTGTAACTGCCGGGCGACAAATACGGAAAATACGCCACGCGCCGCGTCCCGGCATCTACCCAATCGGTGTCCAACCCTTCCAGTTTGTATTTGAATTTGACCTGTTCCGGCTTTAGAAAACTCAATCCGGTGTAAGCAATCTCCACGTCGCGCCGCCCCGGCGCAACCGTCAAACCGTCACCAAAATCCATCGGATTGCGCTCCAACCTGACCGATTCAATCTTCACCGGAGGCGGCAATGGATTCACCTGCGCGGCTTCCGGGTCAATTACGACCACCCCGCCCATTGTCGGAAACCAAAGCTTGCCATCCTGTGCAACGAATCCTGCCGGTTGCCGACCGCCATTGCATTCGGTGCTGACCATTCCATCATCTTTGCCGAAAGCGATACTTTTGATATTGGACAGACGCCCTTCGGCCATTTCGTTGAGGTCGCGTCGGCTAATGCGATAAATGCCCTTGTTGCAACTGATCCAGAAATACCCACGCCGGTCTTCCAAAATCTGAAAGACGCCGTTATTGAACAAGCCCTGTTCCGTGCGGTAGTTGAAAAACCTGCCATCGCGGAACCGGCTCAGCCCATTGTCATAAGTTCCAATCCACAGCGTGCCTTCGGCGTCTTCATAAATCGTGCGAACGTGATTGCCAGTCAATCCATCCGCCTCGGTGTAGGAAGCGAATTGGCCGTCTTTAAGCCGGGTCAGCCCGCCATACGTCCCAAACCACAGCGTTCCCTGCCGGTCTTGATGAATGATTTTCACATCGTCGCCTGCCAGACCTTCTTTGGTTGTGTAGTACGCGGCGACCTTGTCGTCATTAAGCTTGAATACTCCACGCGTAGTCGCGATCCAGTAGTTCCCTGCACGGTCGGGTTTCACGTCAAATACGGTTACATCCTTCAGAAGCTCACGAATTTTTCCGTTTTCATATCGCCGCAATCTGCCAACGGTGCCGATCCAGACTCTTTCAGGCGCGTCTTCCCAGAAAGCCTGAATGATTGCATCTTCCTGGATGCGCGAAAAACTCTCGAACTTGCCCTCCGCCAACCGGACACGGTTCAATCCCAACGCAGTGCCGACCCAGACATCGCCATTGCGGGATTGCATCAAGGGATAAACTTCGTGGTTCGCCAGGCCGTTTTCGGTCGAAAAAGCCGTCAGCAACCGTTTGCGGGCGCGATACAACCCGCGCGAAGTGGCCAGCCAGATAGTGCCTTCGCGATCCTTGACGATTGAGTAGATGACAGAAGGAAGGATCCCGTCGGCCTGGCCAATACTCGTGAAGCGTCCATCCTTGAAACGAACCAGAAAATCGCCCTCGGCTTTTACTCCGATCGGTCGGCCAAACCAGATTCCGCCGTCTGCATCCTCACAAACCGCGCGAAGGGCTTCTATCTGCGGATAGGAAGTGATCGTTCCGTCGCGCAACTTGTAAACGTTCCTCATCTCATACAGCCATAGATTCGCCTGGCTGTCTTCGTATAAAGCCGCCCCTGCTGAAATTCTTTTTTCGATAGATTTGAATGGATACTCAATCACTCGCCCATCTTTGACCTGTTTTATTCCGTTGGCATCCATTGTCACCTGCGTGCCGGAAGGCGACCGGTAAAACTTCATGCCTGGATTCTGGTATTGCGACGGGGCGGGGACGATTTTCCCGCCACGCAAGTAAACAGGGCCGTTTAAGGTACGAATGACAGGCTCACCGTTGAGGTCTGAAAAAATAGAAAGGATTCGATTGCTGGGTAATCCGCCGGTAGCCGTGTATGCGGTGAAGATTCCGTTGTAGTAAACAGTTAATCCAGCGTCTTCAGTTCCGAACAGGAGCGAGCCGTCACTGGTTTCGTACAGGCAGGTGAACCGGTTGCTGTTGATTCCCCTGGTATTCCCCTTGTCGAAAACAGTGAAGTGCACGCCGTCAAACCGCGCCAAACCATCAAACGTCGTCAACCACAGATACCCGTCACGGCTTTGCACCATGCCGGTGATGGTGTTTTGCGGTAACCCATTGTCGGTCGTCCAATGATCAAAACGGTAGGAGATGGATTGGGCGAAGCCTGTGATGCAGCAAAGCAACCAGAGAAATAAAAGCTGGAGCGTTGCCCTTCGAAAGACCGGGATCATGCATGGCCCTCTAAATAAGCCAACTTTGGGCAGGGAAAAGCATAACCAATTCCCCGGCCCAATTATTTGCCCAATTTCTGAATGTCTTTTTGCCAGCTATTTCTTCTCTGGCGCATGCGTTTTGATTGTGTGTTTGACAGAAGCCTTAATCAGTTTTTTCAGCGTCGGCACGTGAACATCCGAAAGCCGTTTGATATACACGCAGCTTTTTCCACAGGAATGATTGCCGAGTTTGTCCAGCAGTTCATCGCGCTCTTCAAACCCAGTCGCGATGTACAGGGTGATGTTTTGTTTGCGCGGAGAAAACGCCACCTGCATCCAATCCATCTCGCGCCCGTTAGGGTATTTGTAGCGAAGGTCCCCGAAACCGATGATGCTTGGTCCCCACATTTTCGGCGCGGCTTTGGTCGCTTGCTGCATCATTTCCGAAATCGCCTGGCAATCCTGGCGGGTTTGTTCGTCCTTGATCGCATTCAGAAAATCATCCACAGAAGCATCCGTAGCTTTTGTTTTTAGTTCAGCCATTAAACCTCCAATTGATGGGAATAGTCCCTCTTTACTAAAAGGCGCCTTTCTGTCGCAGAGCGCTTGCTTTAGAATGCCTGCCCGAAAGGAGTAACCGTTATGTTGGAAAATATAACGCTGGAAGAAGCACAATCCAGCCTATCTGAATTAATTGACCGCTTGAAGCCAGGTGCGGAAATCGTCATCACGCGTAACAATCAACCGGTTGCCGCCTTGCATTTGCCAGCTAGTATCTCACCACAACCACGCTTTGGCAGTTGCCGGGGAGCGTTGACTATCCTCGCTGAGGACGACGAGCACTTGCAAGATTTCAAGGATTACATGCCGTGAAGCTGCTCCTCGATACCCATACCCTGTTGTGGTTTGTGCTGGGAGATGCCAGTTTGAGCGCGACAGCACGACAGCTGATTGAAGATGCCGACAACAGCAAGTTCGTCAGCCCAGCAAGCTATTGGGAGCTGGCGATTAAAATCAGCATCGGCAAATACGCACTACACGAACCGTATGAAACCTTCACAGATCGCGCCATCTTGCAAAACGGCTTTCAAATTGTTCCCATCGAACCACACCATACCGCTGCGCTAACCAATCTGCCATTTCATCATCGAGATCCTTTCGACCGGTTGATGGTCGCCCAAGCAATGGTTGAAGGCCTAATTCTAGTCAGCGCGGATTCTGTTCTTGACGCTTACCCGATCCAAAGGCTTTGGTGACAATCAAGTACCCCAGCGTCCGTCTTTACTCACCTTCTCAACCTTGCTCGCTACCGCTGAACGGCAGCGACGCGAAAGCCGATGTGGTCTGATCGCCTTTCAGGTTCGTACCGCAAACGGAAAGCCGACCGCAGATACTTTCCTTCGTCGTTCCAGGCTCCGCCCCGGCGAACGCGGGAAAATGTGCCGTCGCGGTTTGCTGCGCCTTTGCGCGTAGACAAATCTGGATCGTTTCCGCCGGGCAATTGCGCGTGATACCAATCGCGGCAATATTCAAAGACGTTGCCATGCATATCGTGCAAGCCCCAGGCATTCGCAGGGTATTTGCCAACCGGCGTCGCCCGATTGAGCGCCGGACTGACTTCGGAACCGTTGTAGGGTTTGTTGCCCAGAAAGTTCGCCTGTTTGCTGGTGAATGTTTTGCCGAACGAAGTCGCGGTCGTGGTTCCAGCCCGGCACGCATATTCCCATTGGGCTTCGGTCGGCAAGCGGAATTCCCAGTCTTTCGGCAACTCGCCTGACCTGTGGCCAAGCTCGGTCAGCTTTTGGCAAAACGCTTCGGCTTCGATGTAGCTCACCCAAACGACAGGAAACTCGTCGCCTTCGCCCGCTGGCTGCGGCTGCGGCTGCGGAAATTCGCCGACAAATCGTTTCCACTGCCCTTGCGTCACTTCGTACTTGCCCATCCAGAACCCTTTGGTCAGCCGGACTTCGGCCTGCGCTTCGTCTGGGCGATGCTCTGGCTCATCCACTGGACTTCCCATCACAAAGCGTCCCGGCGGACACCAGCGAAGCTTGACGCCGCTCACCTCTCGTTCCTCACCTGCTTTTGCACTCTGAAACGAAAGCCTGCCGCCCTGTTGCAGGGCAGCGAACGGCCTTAAGTTGCCGGAGCGGACATGAACGTTTTCGCCTATAAGAAGTAAAAGGCATAACGATGGAAACAGAAATATTCGATCTATGAACATATTGGACGACGACCAAGTTGCAGCCTGGCAACGATCTGTGAAAGGTTCTTTTCCGGTGTCGGAAACCAAACTTCGCGATTTCAAAAACCAGAATTGGGGCAAACAACGTCAGCGACATTATGCACAAAATAGGCGGATGCCAATCCAGAAAGCCAAGACAACGGCCAGCTTTGATAAAATTGATTTTGAGTCTCCGGGTCATGATGCCAATATCTTTCGACAAGCATCAACTGCTCGCTCAAGGTTATGCTTGGGACTGGCTGTCCCGATGTCAAAAGAGAATAGACCCAGGCCGCGTTGACGGCGGCGGAACCATAGAGAGATTGCAATGCTGACGCAAATAGCGAGAAGGTCAAAAGTGGCCATCATCGCCTTCAAAATCTACGACAACTGGCGCATAAAGCGTGCTTCCGCGCGCGGTGTCGCCGAAACGATGCATGGTGCGACGCACAGTCACAAAATGCAGGCTGACAGTTTGCGTTACATTAACCGGCAATTTGACGACTATCTGTATTACGGCCAATTGACACCGCAGCAATTACGCGGCCTGAAAGTGTTTGAGCTGGGTTTCGGAGACAACGTAGGTGTCGCGCTGAAGTTTCTGGCGGCGGGAGCAGCGCGCGTGGTTTGTCTGGATAAATTCTATTCGTGGCGAAACCCGGAACAGCAACAGAAAATTTACCTCGCGCTGCGTGACACGTTGACTTACGAAGAGCAGCGCCGCTTTGATAGCGCCATTGATCTGACCAAAGGCATAGAACTGAATCCCGACATGTTGAAATGTCTTTACGGGAAAGATGTTGATGAAACCACTGAATTGCCGGAAGCGGAGCCATTCGATTTGGTGATTTCACGGGCGGTGATTGAGGAAATTTATGATCCCAGTCCCGCCTTTGACGCCATGGATCGTTTGCTGGCGACAGGCGGTTTGATGCTGCACAAGATTGATCTGAGCGATTACGGCATGTTCAGTTCCGGCGGATTGAACCCGCTGACCTTTCTGACCATTGCGGAGCCGATTTACCGTTTGATGGCCAAGGATTCGGGGCTTCCCAATCGCAAACTGAAAAGCTACTACCAGCAGAAACTGTCAAAGCTGGGATATGAAACGAAACTCCTGATTACAGGCATCATCGGTAATGGCGGCAAAGGCGATCTGCATCCCCACAGGGAAACTATTGCCTACGGCGTCGAATATACCGAAGCCAATCTTGATTCCATCAAAAAAATTCGCCCGAAGTTGGCGGCGGAATTTCGCCATCTGCCGGATGAAGAATTGTTGATTGACGGCATCTTCGTCGTAGCCAGAAAACACCCCTGAAGCAAGCGGTTCCTTTGCAAGCCAGTTGAGTTCAGCAACACCAAGCCTTCTTCCCTATTTCCTATTCGTTGCCGGAGCCAACAGCTTTAGGTCAATTGCATTCCCCATCGCCTGATACCCGGCGCGGTTCGGGTGCAGTTTATCGCCTGCGCCGCCAATCGTGCTGTTGGGTTGAAAGGCTGCGCGCAAAGCCCCGGTTTGCGGATCAACCGTGGCGGCGTCGAAATCGGCAACGCCATCAAACAAGCCTCCGGTGCGAATGAATTGGTTGATGCTCAGGCGGCGTTCGTTGACTTCAGCGGTTCCGGCAGGCCCGTTGTAACCCACGCCGGAAGTAATCGTCGCTCCAATAATTTTGCTGATTTTGACCTTGCCGCTTGCGCGAACTTGATTAACAAGCTGCTGCATTCCGGCGATGACGGTTTCAGCGGTGGCTCCGCGCGAAAGGTCGTTGATGCCTTCCAGCCAGACGATGTGCGTGACACCGGAAAGGCTGAGCACGTCACGTTCCAACCGATCCAGCGCTGAAGGGCCGCCTGCAAATGGCGCGGTTGGCGAATACCTGGCTGGGCCAGTGATTTGATTGCCGCCGATGCCCGCATTGACGACGGAAACTCGATTGCCGTAAGCCGCGTGCAACCGGCGCAACAAAACATCCGGCCAGCGGTCGTCTCCGTTCAAGGTTGAAAGCGTGCCGTCGGTGATGGAATCCCCAAAACAAACGACAACTGCTGTGTCCGCAGAAGCCATCACTTCAAACGCATCCAGAAAAAACCAGGACGTCGTTGTGAACGGAAAGCTGGCGTCACTTTCTTGGCTGCTGTGGCTGCCCGCGCGCGGAGCCGTCAGATAAGACGTTTGCAGCGCCTTGGCGTGCCAGGTCATTGGCCCGCTGCTGCCCACAACGTGAAAACTGACGGCGAGTTTTCGCCCCGCAAGCAATGAGTCGGCAGCACTTTTGACGAAGTTCAGCTTGACCGCGTCGCTGTACACAACTGCGCCCGGTTCGATTGTGATGCTGCGTTTGCCAGCAAACGACACACGCATGTTTGTGCCTGTGGCGATATTCCCCGCGCTGGCTTGCAAGCCGACAAACACGTCATCAAATGTCACAGGTTTTGTGCCGAAGGCATTTGAAAACCGCAGCCGTCCGCTTTTTCCCCACAAATCCGGGCGAAGGATCAAGCGAAAGCTTTGATCATTTGCGCCCGCTTCGGGGGATTCGATGGCATATTGCAACACTGGCTGCGCCGAAGCATTGCCGGAAGGGTACGGCCCGTGCGCTGAAGCCGCCCACGACGCCACCCATTTTTGGCTTTGCGCCTCCGCTGAGACTGGAACCACCCAGCAGAAAAATAAGGCAAATACCAAAGCAAGGCTTTTGTTCAACGACAACGATTGATGTGGGTTCATTGCGGTTTCCCGATGTCAAAAAAATCAGAATCAATTCTGGCGTTCACCCAGGCAATAACACAGCCCGTCCGGCGCGACGACGAAAAAGACTTTCCAGACGGTTTCGCCATATTTGTCAATCCGAAAATCAGCCTCTGCTTTTTGCAGACCATTCGATTTCAATTCGGCGAACGCCGTTTCGACATTGTCCACGCCAAAAAAACAGCCGTCTTGCGTAGGATCGCCGCCATTTTCCGCCAGGCCGATTTGAATTTCATCGCGCGCCAGAACGGCGGAATTGCAGGGCGAATCGCTTCGCGAAACAACCTGGAATCCCATGACGGTTTCGTAAAAGGGGATGGCGGTTTCGACGCTTGCCACCGGCAAATTCATTGCGTCTTTTTGATAAGGCCAGATACTTTTGAAGACTGCTTTCATGTTGTTCTCCTGTGTTTGTACTGGTTCAATCATTCCACAATTTGTTGATGGATGCGCCCTGCGTCAGCAACAACTCGGCCAATGATTACCAATAATCTGCGCGAACGGTTTTCGGAAAAACCGTCATTCCTTCGCGTGTGACGTTGGGCGATGCTCCGACGGTAATCTCGCGCAATTGCGGCAGCCCCGCCAGATGAGCAAGACCCGCATCCGTGATGCCCGCGCATTCCCAGAACTCTATATGTTGGAGCGTTGTCATTCGGCCCAGAATTTCCAGGCTGCGGTCTGTGATTTTGGTTTTGCCCGCGTAATACGTTTTCAGCTTGTTCAACTCAGCGATATGTTCGGTCGCCGCGTCGCCCGTTTCGCGGCAATACATACACCACAAATTTTCCAGTTGCGTGCATCGCCCCACGTGGCGGAATCCTGCGTCGGAAACATCCATCGGCATCAGTTCGCTCAATACTGGAAAGTCTGGCAAGGCAGACAATGCCGCGTCGTCCACGTTCAGGCAACTGACGGACAATCCTTTCAGCGAAGGCATGTTTGCCAGTGCGGCAAACCCACGCCCGGTCAATCCATAACACTTGCGACCCCAAATGTATTCGATGGTTTGCGAACGGCCCAAGGATTCAAAGCCCGCATCACCGGCTTTGGTGTCCTGGCACATCAGCATGCGCAGCTTCGGCATTGCGGCGATGTGTTGCATGGCTTCGTCGGTTGGATCAACGCCCAACCAGCCCAGGTTGGGAAGCTGCATCAGCGGCGCAATTCCTTCCGCTGTGATTTGCACCGGGCCATCAATGTTCAGCCCAAACAGTCCTTCCAACCCAATCAGCCGTTCCAGCCCCTGTTGCGTGAAGTTTATAGGCGGAAATAACAGGTACGTTGGCTCCGCTTCAAATCCCATCAATTCATACGATGGCTCGCCGCCTTGCCAGGTTTTGAACATCGGAAACTGGTGCAGCAGCGAAAGCCCTTCCGCAGTTACATTTTTTCCGGCCTTCAGGTGACGAAGCTTCGGTTTTCCTGCCAGTGCCGCAATTGCGCCATTGCCTGTTTGCGTGCCCATCAAATCAACGCGTTCCAGATGTTCGCAGAACTTCAAGTTTGCCACGCCGACATCTGTCACGCGTTGCGGCCAGCACATTTGGAATCTTCGCAGTTCCGGCAAGTGGCGCAACGCTTCCAGGCCGCGATCCGTGATCGGGCTTTCCCAACCACTCAAATTCAATTCCTGCAACCGCGCCAGACGAGCCACATGCTTCAGCCCTTCGTCTGTCACACGCGTTGAACCATCCAGGTTGAGTTTCGTGACGAAATCGAGCCGCGCAAGGCGTTCAAGCGCCGCGTCGGTCATCTGGCCGTTGACACTTAGACCAGTGATTTGGGACTCTTCCATCACAGCAAACAGCAGGTCCCAATCTTTGTCGGACATCAGCGGCCCGGCTTCGATGGAGTTGTTCTTCCAGTCAATCTTGTAGAACGGCGGCGTAGCGCTTTGGCCGATTGGTGTAGCGCGCAGATCGCTTGGCGGCTGCACAAAACTTTCCAGAAACTTCGTCCAACTGTCGAATCCGAATTGCCGCGCAATCACAAGCTGCGCATCGGCAAGCGTGAAGTCACCCGCCCAATGTTCTGAATCGGACAACGCCCCCATACGTTCCTGAACCAATTCTTGCAGTTGATCCAAGGTAACCCGACGCGGCAACTGATCGCCAAATCGCTCTAAAGCTTCAGCGTCGCCGCTATAAGCGGCAACAAAATCCATCGCCAAGGTTTCATATCGTTTCAGTCGCTCTGATGGATTGATGGTTTCGATGTGATGAACCAGCTTTGCCCAATTCTCAAACCCATATTCGCGGGCCAGAACAAATTGGACATCAGCCAAAGTGGCTTCTTTGGATTGGGCTGAGCCCGCTAGACGAGTGATGATGGCGCTGACACGTTCGACGGCAACGGCATTCCCATCACGATAATCTCGCAGCAGTTCTTTGGCTTGTTTTCGTAATTGTTCAAGCGATGGGCGAACAGGCAAACGCAAGGTGGAATTTGGCATGGCAATCTCCTTTCGGTTGTGCCCGCGTCCGCGCCCCGGGCTGAAAGAAGATCGAAATTGTCTCAGCTTTGGTGGTTCAGGTGGGCTCGGCCCTGTCCGCGGACTGGATGCGTCCTGCACGCGGGGCGCACCTTAGCACGCCGCTTTGCCTGTGGGCAACGCGATTTATGCCTTCAGCCGAATGATCGCCGAGTGTTTGATGTGCGCAATGATGCGATCCGCTTCGCCGAAAATTGCCAGGTCGGCTGTGACAATTTCGTGGCCTTTGCGTTCATAGGTTTCGACGACTCGCCCGCGCATCGTCAGCCGTTCGCCAGCTTCAGCCAGCGCGTAATGCTGCGTTTCGCTGGCTGTATGAATCCACATTCCCAGCGCAAAGTTGCGCATGAAAATTTCGTTCGCCTGCGCGATCCAAAACGCCGGATGGCAAACGGCGCTTGTGCCACGATATAGCGGTGAATCGTCAGCCATGTTTTCCAGAAACTCTGATTGCCCGGCCAGATCCAAATTGAATTCCAGCGAACCGAGCACATCTCCGGCATTGACGGAGGCAATTGTCGCTGGCCAGCGCGAATTTTCCGGCGGCAAAGCCCGCAAAGGATAATCTCGTGAATCAGGTGGTAGAGGCGCAACATTTTGCGTCTCTACCGGAATCGCAGCAGTTCCGACCGCGCAGAGCTTGTCCGCTGAATTCAGTAATTGCAGACCAATGCTGAGCGGTTCGACGCTCGTTACGTTCGCCACGACTCGCATGGCTTCCGCGTCGTAAACAGGATGAATGAACTTCGCCGCCATCGTGCCGCGCGCCAGCCAATCTTTGCCCAAAGCATCCACCACCGGACGAGTCAGGTAAGCGTACATGGCCACGCCGGGAACCAGCGCCCCGGCAAACCCGTGTTCGGCTGCGCCTTCATCACTGTGGATTTTGTTGGCGTGTGCCGCGCCGTAATTTTTGGCGACGACTTCGTAACTTGACAGCGTCTTTCCGACCGCGAACGTCATCACTTTTTCTCTCTTTCCCTCTTTCCCGCCATCTCTCCGTCGGGTGCGTAAAACAACGCCAATTGCCCGCCCGTGTGCCAGAACAGAACGTTGTCATCTTTGCTGAGCTTCCCTTTACGAACCCAGTCAATCAGCGCAGCCATTGCCTTGGCCGTGTAAACCGGATCAAGCACAACGCCTTCCGCACGCGCCAGCATTGCCAAAGCTTCTTCGCCTTCGGGCGATGGAATGCCGTACCCATCGCCTGTGAATTCATCCAGCACGGTGACTTGATCGTTCAATTCCACACCAAGCATCTCTCCCACGCCACGAATGATTTGGCTGACTTCGCCGCCAATGGATTCCGACGAATCATCCGGGCTGACGCCAATATCTTTGACGCCGTCCCAGCCGCAAAGCTGAAGCCCGCTGAGCATGCCCGCCTGCGTCCCGCCCGAAGAACTGGAATGAAAAATGTAGTCAATTGGTTGGTTCATCGCTTCCAGTTGCGCCTTTGCTTCCTGAATCGCGCGGACAAATCCTAAAGCTCCAAGCGGGACAGAACCGCCCAGCGGAATGACCGCAACATTGTGGCCTTCGGCTATCAATCGCGCAGTTTCCGATTCCATCGTGGCAATGCGCTCTTCGCGATTGGCGACGCGAATGATTTCCGCACCGAACATCTGATCGGCAACCAGACTGGCCGGATTCAACCCATCGAACATCACTGCCGCCTGGTTCAGCACCAGCACGCAGCGCAACCCCACGCGCGCGCACATTGCCGCCGTCACCCGCGCGTGGTTCGATTTCACGCCGCCGCAACTGATGGCGACATCGGCTCCGTCCGCTTTGGCTTTTGCCAGTATGTATTCCAGCTTGCGGACTTTGTTGCCGCCGAAACCTGGGCCAGTGTAATCGTCGCGCTTGATGAAAATGCGCGGCGCATTTGCGCCAAGCAATTGCCGAAATCGGGGCAATTCTTCGATTGGAGTCGGGTAATGGCCAAAGTTTAGGTGTGGGATAGCCGCCAAACGAGTTGTCGCCTGTTGTTTGTCGTGGTTGTTCATAAGCCGCCGGTTACCTACATCAGGATTGAGACAGGCAATGTAGGCGAAAGAAGGTTTCCAGTTTTACTAACACATGCATCGGGATAGAAGGCTCTGGAACTCCGCGTCCTCTCGCAAACCTTCAAAGTCAATTTCCACTTTGGCGCGGGCGGCGTTGAAGTTGCGGCGGCCTTCGACGGCTTTGGTCAGGTGTTCCAAGGCGGCGGTCTTGTCGCCCATCATCGCCGAAGCGCAGGCGACGTAATACCGCGTAAAGGGTTCGTCGGCTCCTAGCGCCAAACGAGCCTCAAAGCCTTTGGTGACTTGTTCGTAAGCGGCGCGCGCATCCGCCAGGTTTCCCTGTCGCATGTAGGCGCTAACCAGTTTCTGGTGAACTTCGATCAAGGTGCGTTCTTTCAGCGCATGGTTGGAGTTACGCAAAAAGACGATTTCGCGGTAACACTCGGAAATCGCGTCGTCGTACTTGCCTTGCAGATTGTATAGATGCGCCAGCCGAACGTGAGAACCGATCAGTCGAACGCCTTCGTGACCGGAAATGAATCCTTCCTGGGCAAGAATGGCCTGCCGCGCGGCTTCTTCGCCAAGCTCGTATTCACCAACATAAGCGCTGCACAGGGCAATTTGCTGCGCCGACCAGGCGTCGCCGGGATTGATCTTCAACGCTTTCCGATATTCGGCAATCGCTTCGCGGAACATTCCTTTGCCAATCGCATAAACCCGTCCCAGCGAACTGTGAACATCCGCATTGTCCGAGGCGAAAGCCATTGCGCGCCGCAAAGCGCCCATCGCGTCTTCGTCGCGTCCCATCGCCACAAACGCCATTCCCAGGCCGGCATAACTGTCGGCCAGCATTGGCTGAAGCTCGATAGCTTTTTGGAAGAACTCCACGCCAGTTGCCAGCATTTCCGGTTTGGCAAAAAACTGTCCCTGAAGCGTGTAGGCATACCCAAGCCCCACGTATGCGTTGGCATACTTCGGATCAAGAGTAATTGCCAGCACCAGCAATTTGACTGCTTCTTCAACGGCATCCTTGTCGCCGGACATCAACATGACTTCGGCTTTGGAGGCAGCTTCATACGCTTCCAGAACTTCCGTTTCCTTCTGTTCGATGCCTTCAAGCTCCCCGCTCTTCAAACTCAAATCCAGGTCTCGCGAAAGTTCATAAACGATCTTGTCCTGAAGCTCGAAAATGTCTTTCATCTGACCGTCAATTTTGACAGTGCGCACAACTTCGCCACTTTCAACTCCCACAACGCGCGCGGTAATCCTGAGCATTTCGCCGATCTTTTGGTACCCGCCGGTCAGAATCCAGCGCGCGCCGATTTCGCGGCCAACGCTGTTGGCCATCGTCGTATCCATATCGGCTTCGGATTCCACGCCCAAACGGCGCAAGGTTTCATAAACGCGTTCGCGCCCGATGACGCTCAATCCTTCGATTTTTTTCAGGTCGGCAGTCACCGTTTCGGCGATTCCGCTACCCAGCCAATCGTCCGCCGGATTTTGCGTGACGTTGCCAAATCTCATCACCGCGATGCTTTTGCCCGAACGATGACTCAAGGTGTTGCTGCCCGGCGATTGCCCAGACAATGATTGCGTCGCAAACCCAACATTGGTTTCGTACGAATACGTCGGCAGCGGCAGTCCGTCTTTCACCGCGCGCAAATCGTCAATCAAAAGCCGCATCGTCCGATACCGCCGCGAAGGTTCTTTTTCCAGCATCCAGTGAACGATGCGTTCCAGGTCGGCTGTGACCTGACGATTGAACTGGCTGACGGGCGTCGGATCGGCATGAAGAATGGCGTCAATTGTCGCTGGCATCGAATTGCCGGTGAAGGGCAACCGCCCGGCCAGCGTTTCGTAAAACACCACCCCCAGAGAAAACAGGTCGCTGCGTCCATCCACTTCCCTGCCCAACGCCTGTTCGGGCGACATGTAAGCGAACGTGCCCAGAACCATTCCCGGCTGCGTTTTCAGGATTTCAGTTTGCATCAAACTGGCGGTGTCAGAATCAAATGTCGCCGCCGGATTGTATTTTGCCACCCCAAAATCCAGCAGTTTGACGCGGTGATGTTCACCCAAAATTACGTTGGACGGTTTGATGTCGCGGTGAACAATTCCCCGGTCATGGGCTTCGGCCAGGGCATCGGCAATCTGCAAAATCACTTCCAGGGTTTCCGGCAGCGTCAGGTTTTGCGCGGCTTGTTTCAATGTGTGGCCCGGCACATATTCCATCGCAATGAAGCTGTACCGTTCGCCTTCGCGGACAAACTCATCAATTTCGTAAACCGTGGCAATGTTCGGATGATTCAGCGCCGACGCGGCTTGCGCTTCACGCAAGAAACGCGCGCGCATTTGTTTGCGCTGCTCGTCGTCCTTGCCGTCCTGGTCCAGCATCAACTTCAGCGCAACATGGCGATGGAGCTTTGTGTCTTCGGCTTTGTAGACTTCGCCCATTCCGCCTACGCCCAGACGCTCCACGATTCTGTAATGTGAGATTGTTTCACCGATCATAAATTGGTCTCAAGTGCCGCAAACGAACCGTCACAAAGGGAAGTTTCATTTTGCGTGACGCTGAAGGATTTTGCCAGCCACCATCGTACCCGCAATAACTGTACGGCTGTGTTCGTTCGGTTACACTTTCATTCGATCGGTTTTCGGTGAGATTTTTTGTGTCAGGCGGCAATCGTTGGAATCATTACAACTTTATGTTGCCGGGTCGCCGATCATCGTTCGGATCGGCCCATCGGTTATTGGGAATTGTGGGCGTCCAGCCCGGGCGCAACGGGTCTTGATCGTACGGATAGCCGCCCAGCCGTTTGTACAGTTCGCTGTATTCAGCCAATTTCTCGCGGTCGAGTTTGACGCCCAATCCTGGAGCGGTCGGCACGGCAATTGAACCGTTTTCGTATTTCAGCTTTCCGCCAACAATGATGTCGTCGGTCAGATGGTGGTAGTGAGCATCAGCAGCAAAACTCAAGTTCGGAATCACTGCTCCCAGATGCAGCATCGTCGCCAGTTGAATCCCCAATTCTCCCGACGAATGCACGGCCACGCCAAGCTGAAAGGTTTCGCAAATGCCAGCCGCTTTGACGCAAGACCGAATGCCTCCCCAAAACGTCGTGTCCAGTAGAATCACATCCACCGCCGTGTTCAGAATATTTGCTGCCAGTTGTTCAAAGTTGATGACGATCGTGTTGGTCGAAAGCGGCATCCGCACCTTTTCACGCACGCGGCGCATGCCGTGCATTCCGTAAACGGGGTCTTCCAGATAATCATTGTTGATGTCTTCGATGGCTTGGCCGAACCGGATGGCTTGTTCGGTGGACATCACGCCGTTGCAATCGTAGCGGAAACGGTCGCCTTTCAAAGCGTCGGCAACGGCTCGGTAACATTCCAGTTCGTAATCCGGATGAAAGACACCGCCTTTCAGTTTGTGCGATGTAAAGCCGTATTGCGCTTTTAGTTCGCGGGCATTGGCAACCAGTTGATTAACCGTGCGGACTTCGCCAGAACCGTCTTTCGGATTCGGATAGCGGAAAAACAGATAGGTCGCGAAAGGCACGCGATCCTGCAGTCGTCCGCCCAGGACTTCTGAAACCGGCACACCCCATTTCTGGCCGATGATGTCCAGGCAGGCGAATTCCAGCGCGGCCAGAATCTGCGTACGGTTGTTGTACAGCGAAGCCGTCGGGTTGGCGATCAGAAATCGCATTTCTTCCAGTCGCGCCGGATCGTGGCCAACCAGATAGCTTTTCATTGCGCGGAAGGTCGCTTCGGCGGATTCGCCGCCTCCCCCCATTTCGCCCAGCCCCGTAATGCCTTCATCGGTTTCGACTTCGACAATGGTGCGGACAAAGCGTCCCCAATGACAGCCGTTGCCGTGACGCAGGGGCGCTTCCAGCGGAACGGTGACGGTCGTCGCTTTAATATCGGTAATCTTCAATTCATCTGCTCCTTCAATCGTTTGATTTGTTCTGCATGCCAAACCTCATGCTTGCTGATGAATAAAAACATTTCTCGCAGCGTCAACGAACCAAGCTCTGGGTGTGAAAAACGCAAGGTTTGCAATCGCTCAGCGCCGATCCGGCGAATCTGCTTGAGCGTTTTTTGCCTGACTCGCGCACGCTCTGCCAGCAATGTTTCCAGTTCATAGCGTTTCTTGCTGGGTCGCAAAAAACTCGGAGCGACGAATCTGCCTTTGAAACCGGGCTTGAGGCTTTCCAGTCCCTTTGGCTGCTGCTCGCCATTGGCGATGAATTTCAGCCCGGCGAGTCGGCAAAGCGCGATGTTGATTTTATCCAGCAGCGCCAGCACAGATGGCACGGCGCCAAGCATAGGCGCAACAGAAAATAACGGAAGAAAATACCGCTCGGTTTTGATCAGATGCGCCACCACCTGCCCGCCAGACCAGCCTCCGGTTGGCGGACAATAGTTGAGATCAAGACCCTGCAACTCAGAAAGCAAAATGCGCTCGGTTGCAGACAGTTGCGTCAGAATTTCCGTAAAGCTTGCGGGTTCGTATTGATTCATCCGTCAACCTCACTGCGCGGGGAGACTTTTCGCCTTGTATTCATCCAGCGTCTTGGCTGGCTTTTCAACGCCCGCAGGCAATGGCCGTTTTGAGAACGTTTGAAAGTACAGCAGACACGCGTCGCGCCAATAGACGGCGTCGCGTTCCTGAATGGCAAGTTTCTTGGCCACAGCCGCATGCCGTTCGGCGTCAATCACGCCGGAAAGCATATTCCAATCGTTGCGCGTAGCCCGCACCCAATTCACACCGCGCTGATAATGAAGCGCCAGTTCATTCCAGAAAATGCGGCCAGATTTCATCCGGTAATCCCACGGCACGTGATGAAACCAGACCAGCAGATTTTCCGGGCAGGTTTTCAGATTGGCAAATTGATCACGAACCGGCGGATGATATTGACGGACAGAATTGCTGCCAGCCGCCGTCCGATCAAATCCCAGGCCTTTTTCGTCCGCCCGGTGGTAATACGTCGGATTCCAATCGTCGCGGCGTTCGCGATTCCACCACGGAGCCGGCCCATAATGATGTCCGGCCCACATTATGTGATGCAGCCCCAACGGCGTCATATAATCCACTACTGCTTCGTGCGATTCGACCAGAATGCGCGCCATTGTGGCGACTGCTTGGGTTTCCATTGTCAGCGTCTGGCGAATCCATTCGCCGGCGATTTGCCTGGAACTCAACCCCGGATTCCACGCCAGCCGTCCGAAGGCATACCAGTTCGATTGCGTCAGGTCTTGTCCTGTCCAATTGCGGTCGGTGCCGGTGTTCGCGACGCCTGCAATTCCGGTCAGCCGTTGATGATACAAACTACCGTCAGCAACTTTCGCCACTGTCGAGCCTTTGCCTTTGGCATAGGTATCGGCGTCCAAAAACTCCCGCCACATCGGAGCCAGAAACGCCAGATTGTTGGCCTGGCCCAGATATTCCTGCGTGATTTGCAGTTCCGGCATCAACTGGGTTTTCGGCATCGCACCAAACAGCGGATGAAACGGTTCGCGCGGCTGAAAATCTATCGGGCCGTTTTTGACTTGCAGCAACACGTTCGCGGCAAACTTGCCGTCAAAAGGTTGCAGGTTGTCATAAGCCGCAGCCGCGCGGTCGTAGCCGTCTTTCATGTCGTACACGAAGGCGCGCCAGACGACGATGCCGTTGTGCTTAGCGACTGCCGCCGCCATCATATTCGCGCCGTCCACGTGGTCGCGGTTGTAGGTGCGCGGGCCGGGTTGGCCTTCGCTGTTGGCTTTGACCAGAAAGCCGCCGAAATCCGGAATGAGTTTGTAAATCTCGTCGGCTTTCTGTTGCCACCAAGCGGCGACATTGGCGTCGAGCGGGTCGGCGGTTTTCAATCCGCCAAGTTCCATGGGCGCGGAAAAGCGAGCGGATAAAAATACGCGAATGCCGTAAGGCCGAAAGACATTGGCGATGGCTGCCGCCTTGCGCAGGTACTCTGCATTCAGGGATCGAGAATTCGCATTGACGTTGTTCAATGCCGTCGCGTTGATGCCAATCGAAGCGTTTGCGCGCGCGTAATCGCGCAAACGCGGATCAATTTTGTCCGGCAACTCCTGCCAATTCCACAACGAACGCCCTGCATATCCGCGTTCGATGCTGCCGTCCAAATTGTCCCAGTGATTCAGCATCCGCAGTTGCAGCCGAGGCCTTTCCGTTACGTCAAGCTTTGCGACAGGCAATCCGCTTTGCATCAAGCGCAAAAAATGAAACGCGCCATACAACGCACCGATTTCGGTTTCAGCGGCAATGACCGTCGCCGAGCGGCCATTGAGCTTCGCCGTGCGAATGACGAAACCACCGTCTCCCAACGAAGCAAGATTCAGTTTCAATCCGGCAATCAGGGGCGATGTTTTCGGCGTTCCGACCAGCACTGCTCCGTCACGATCAATGGTGTCGGCGGTTGGAACCGGCGCGCCAAGCAATCCCGAACATCCGGCGATGAGTTCTGCGCGAATGGCTTCCAGCGTCGCTGACGTTCCGAGCGCAACAATGGAACGAACGCGCGGTTGCCACGCCTGGCGCAGTTGCGCAGGCAGCGGTTCATACCGCAGCCACAACCGATAGCCGTCCTCGGCAATTGCCAAGATCGGCACCGTCAGCAGCATCAACACCAATCTCGCCAACAACAACCGCATCTTGTTTTCTCCTGAAAAAGACAATAGCCCAACCGTCAGAGAGGGCTTGAATTTGATGACATGCGCTCTAACAGTTGGGCTATGCGTCTGTGAATTTACAAACGTCGCGACTTTATTGCGGCAACTTTCCGCTGCTGCCTTTGCCGACGCGCGGGCCTTTATTGTCACGCGCCGGAGCGTGGTCGAGATTAGCGACGCGACGCCCTGTTTCGTAAACCAATTGGCCGATGCGTGTCATCTTTTCAAAGTTGATCAAATCAACATGATCGCTGTTGAAATGGTAATCGCCGTGCAAGCCGGTCGTAAAGAAAATGATCGGAATACCTTTGGCGGCGTAACTGTAATGGTCGCTGCGGTAATACACCTGCTCCAAATCAGTCGGATCATTCATTTCGTAATCCAGCTTCAGCGGTTTCGCCAGGCTGTCGTTGGCATCCACGGCGATGTTATGCAGTTCCGTGCTGATGCGGTCAGAGCCAACCAGCAGAACCGAATTTGCTTCTTCGGCCTTGTCGTCGCGGTTGCGTCCGACCATGTCCATATTCAAATTGGCGACGATTTTATCCAGCGCCACGGACGGATAATCGGCGTTGTACCGTGACCCCCACAGGCCGCGCTCTTCGCCCGAAAACCACAAAAACATCAACGAACGTTTCGGCTTCGGGCCATTGGCGTAAGCGTTGGCAATTCCGAGTACCGTCACGGTTCCCGAACCGTCATCATCCGCGCCGTTCCAAATGCGATCTTCGGCTGTGCCGGGTTTGACGCGCCCAACTGCGCCCTGGCGGTTGCCGTTGACGACTTCACCTTCGGCATAACCAACGTGGTCATAATGCGCGCTGAACAGCACATAGCTGTCTTTCAATTTTGCGTCAGAACCTTCCACGATGCCGACAACGTTGCGCGTCAGTTGCGTGCGAACGATTTGATAATCCGCGTCCAGATTGAACGTCAACTTGACGCCGCTCAAGGTAAAGCTAGGCAGCGGTTCCTGCTTTGCGGCTTTGTCTTTCAGTTCCGTGTATTTGACGCTGGCGTTGCTGAACAGAAATTCAAACAGTTCGTCTTGCGCGGTGACGTTCGGAGGAATGGTGTTGTCCAGACGCTGCGCCGTCGTGAAATCCGGCTGAACGCCGCTGGCATTCCCTCCACCGGGTCTTCCACCTCCACCGCCAAACCCGCCGCCAGCGGGGCCAATGCTCGCCAACGCCTGCCGCTGATCCGTTGCGTACCGTGCGCGTCCGCCAAGCGCGCGGCGGAATTGTTGCGCCAAGCCTTTCGGGCCTGCGCCGCCCAGATAAATGACGGCTTTGCCTTTCACGTCTTTACCCGCGTAATCGTTGTGATTGGCCAGCGGCGCATCCAAGCCGTAACCCATAAACTCGACTTGATCTACAGTGAAGCTGCGGTTGCCGCCGACGTTTTTCGGAAAGCCGATGCCTTCGCCGTCTTTGAAGGTGCGCGTCTGGCCATTGACGGCAACGGTCAGCGTTGACCGGTTGGTGCTTTTGACACCCAACACGCGAACGCGCTGAAAGTAAGACCCATTGTCGCCACCGGGTTTGACGCCCATGCTTCGCAGTTGTTCAGCGATGTAAGCAGCAGCAATTCCCAGTCCTTCTGAAAAGGTGGCGCGGCCTTCCAGTTCATCCGAAGAAAGATAGGTCAACCATTTTTTCAGGTCTTCAGCCTGAACGGTGGATTTGGCGGATTTGCCGGTTTGCGCCGGAATAGCGCCCGGCATCAGCGAAAGCGCCAACACTAACGCCAGCGGTTTTACGAAACGGCGAGTGAACATCTGGGTTTCTCCTTATGATTTCGGATCAGCTCTGATCTATTTTTTGACTGTAATGCGCGACCAGTCCCAGCCTTCCAGCCCGCGCGCGTTGACGGCTTTGACACTGACGACGGTTCCGGGCTGGATGTTTTTTAACGTGACACGCGGAGTGCTGACTTTGATCGGCTGTTTGGTTCCAGCATAACTGACCAGATAGCCGCGCACGCCTTTTTCAGGCGAAGCTGTCCACAACAATTCCGCTGTCGCGCCGTCATAACTTTCTACCTTCAAATCTTTCAACCGCGCAGGGCTGGAAGCCAGCATCATCAATGTTGCCGCTGTCGCTTTGCCGGTTTCAACGACTTGCTGATGGTTGATCGTTTCCAGCAAGTCTGTTGCTTGGTGGTAGTTCGGATTTCCCAGCACTGGATACGAGCCGATGCCTCCGACAATGTCACCATATGCTTCATAGAAGGCCGTTGCATCAGTTCCGCGATGCCAGCGCGCGTCGTAGGTAATCAGCCGCGTGAACAGTGAAGCCGCCGAGTGCTGAATGTCGCGAATGCCGTCGTTGGAATAACGAATCGTGTTGTCCATGCGATTGTCATTGGCCCAGCCGATCATGTCGTTGTTCAGGACGCCGACGATGTTCATCTTGTTGGATTGTGCGACGCGGACGAATTCGCGGCTGCCCAGCAAACCGGATTCTTCGCCCGTGTACGAGGCAAAAATGATCGTCGAGGCTTGTGGATGTTTGGCCAGCATTCGCGCGGCTTCCAGCAAAGCAACGGTTCCAGAGGTGTCGTCATCTGCTCCCGGCCCGACCGGAACCGAATCGAAGTGGCTGCCGACGACATACACCAGTTCCGGGTTTTCCGTGCCTTTTAGCGTAGCGATTACGTTGCAGGTTTTGGCGCCCAGCGCCGTGCGATTTTCAAAACATTGTTGTTGGGCGTCGTAGCCAAATGATTTGTACGCCGCCTGCAAATAATCCGCTGCCAGTTTGTTGCCCGGACGTGTGATGTGTTTCGAGTCGAAATCAAACAGCGCTTTTTCGTGCTCGTAGGCTCGATTGACCGAAGCCGGTTCCAGCACACGGCGAACTTCAGCGGCGATGGGCGCGAAAATGCGCTGGCCTTCTGCTATCAAAGCGGTTTCTGAAGCAAGTTGTTTTTCCAACCGAGCAATCAAGTCGGCCTTCGTAATTTTGCGATTCAGATCAACGACGTACACGCCGCGTTCTGGTGAAACGGTGTCGCCGTCGCGGTCGGCCTGGATCATCAGCTTCGATCCGTCGGCGCTGGGTTGCCAAATGTATTCCGGCGAAATCGTGCGCACAGTGTTGTTATGGAAAAGCTGCGTGCGAATCCCGTATTGATGATCGTATTCGTACGCACGACGGTGGCGTGGTTCGCCGATCAATCCCATCACACGATCTTTGCCCAGAAAGCGCGGCTGAATGTCGTGTTGGATTTCGCGCGTCAACCGGGTTTCGTTTTTGCCGTCGCGATCAATCAGGAAAAGCTCCCAATCTGTCCGCGTCAGTTTCGAATACACCAGCCGCTGACCCGAAGGCGAAAACGCAGGTGAATCCAGACGGTCAGTCGTTTTCAGCAACGTTGTTGGTTCTGCGCCAATCGCTTGCAGCATCAAACTGTTTTCCTGCCCAGCACGAGTGAGGTACGCCACCGCGGAACCATCCGCCGCCGCCGCCAGCGCAGTTCCGTTGATAACCGCCGTTTTGCGGTTGGCCAAGTCTACTAAGCCGAATTTATTGGCCGCAAAATTTCCGCCTGGCCCGCCTCCGCCTTGCGGTCGCTGTCCTTGTCCGCCTCCAGCCTGATTGGCTTGCGCGGAGTTTTCCATTGGCCGTAAGGGCGGAAATGGGTTGGTCAGCGGAACTGCGTAAATCAGCAATTTGCCTGAAGCGTCAAACGAAGGCTGGGTTTTGAATCCTTCACCGCTGGTAACGGCGGCGGCTTGCCCAGAAGGCTTAACAGCATAAATGTCGTTGCGCGCGGTTTCGCCTTCGCGCGCACCGGTGAAGTAAACGGTTTCTTCATCAGCGCCAAACACCAGCGAAGATTTCAGCAATCCATTTGTTGGCAATTCGACTTCCTGTTTGCTAGCCAAGTCGCGCAAGATGATGACAGCGTGTTTTGCCTGCAAATAGTTCAGATTTTGCTGCGCGGCAAATCGCGACTGGCCTTGCGCACTATCCAACGCTGCTTGCGCGTTCTTGAGATCATCATTCTGCGGCAATTTCAGATAAGCAACCTTCTTACCGGAAAGAGAAAACGCCGCACCTGTTCCCGGCAGTTCGGCAAGAACAGAACGATTGCCTGTTGAAATAAGCTTTGTGGCAATCGCCGAACCAGCGCCAGTTTCAAACGCCACAACGCTGCCATCCGCACTGATTTTAGGCGAGCGTCCGTCCGTGGTGATTTCCGAAGTTACGTAAAGCTCGCCAGTTTGCCGCGCGATGGTTTCCACCAACTGGTCGCCAGCCGATGACTTCACCAGCCGCAAGTAAGTTCGCAACGCATCGGCATATTTGCCTTCCAGCCAGGCTTCGTTGGCGGCACGCAAATCCGCTTCCTGGCCATAGCTGTTGGATAACGGGGCAATCAGCAACAAGACAATCATCAGCACAAGAATTTTCTTCATTGTCAGTACTCTCTATTTTGCGAATGAAATTAAACGTTTTGGCGACC
>CAYLJQ010000024.1:0-24315 GCA_964383955.1 uncultured Heliomicrobium sp.
GAACATTTATTCCGGATCGTTCTGCTGTAATGAAACTCCAAGTCATTGCAATCGATTCCTTCAGAACAGCGTATAGCCTTCGCCCTGCGATCAAAATTTCGCTTGGTTACGGGGACGACGCAAAGTTCGTCATCCTTGTTGTGCATCTTATCAGTGGCAAACCTAAACAGGCTGAAGAAGAACTAGATGAACTAATGAAGAAGATTCACACAGTAATTCCCCAGACATCTTCTGCCATTATTGTTGGTGATATGAATATTGATTTGCTGACACAGAACGTTGGAGTTTATAAGCATTTCAGCATTATCAACACCGGTGTTCCAACACAACAAAGTGGCGGCGAATTGGATTGGGGGCTGCTTTACGATCCATACGATCAGTACAAGGGCACAACTGTGAATGTGGTACAGACGTTCAAAACAGGTGCCAATACTTCAGATCATTCTATCTTGCGTTACGACATTCCGCTTTAATCCCAGTGTAGAAGATTCCTTATGATTACGCTCAATTCCCTTGGAACCGAGGTTACGGCGATTGGCCGCTTGATTGGGTTGCTGACTGGTCCGGACGATAACCTGACAGTAAACACCGATTGGTTCGGAAACCCCATCGCGCAACTGGAACAAGCGACGGATCGGTTGAATGATCTGGTTGTTCTGATTAACGGTATTTTGGGGCCGAGTGGGAAAACCCCGCCGCCAGTGTTTCCGGATGCGCAGTGGTTTCCAATTCCCAATCCAGCCAGCGGATCAAACACGGTGTTTCATCTGGTCACGGGTGGAAATGCTGACACCAGCGGACAATTTGGCCTGGGAGTTTTATATCCAGTTCAGCTTGGACAGTTGACGATTGACGTCTTTTGTTATGCGCCAGTGTTTTCTTACGGCCCGAACGGCGTCGGCTTCATCGCCGACAGCCCAGACAATCCCATACAAATTGGGCTTTACGTTACCAATTCCGACAAATTCCAGGTTGGCGGCGCAACGTTCACGGCACTGGAAATCGAAGGCAGCATCTTTTTGGCGGATAAAACGCCGACCTTCACACTGACTTTTGCCAATTTGCAGGGAGCCGGTTCGCAGCCTTCAACTTACCATTCGTTGGCGGCGTTGCTGGATACAACAGTCGAAACGTGGATTGGCGAAGTCATTGTTCAAGGGAGCGGGTTTCTCAATACCTTTGTCGGCTCTGGCCGGGTGACGCAAGGCGATATTTACTCCAACCAGTACGCCACAGGCACAGTCGGTGACTTTCTGGTGGCGGCCAATTTCCTGACCAAAGACACCAATGGCGATTACCACCTGAGCCTGCAAAACCTGCAGGGGCAAACCGCAGCGCAAATCGCCTTGAACTTTGTTTTTGCCTTCCTGGATGGACTGGCAAAACTTGATTTTCCGGTTGTCAGCCTTCCCGGCGGCGGCATTTACATCACTGAAACCGAAAACAACAACGCCAAAGATTACGGTTTGCGGATGGTCGTGGATATTCCGATCACTTCCGGCGCAAGCAGCAATGGCAAGTCTGCACCAGCAATTGATTTCTGCCTGGGCACCTGGCTGACGGGTGAAAGCGCTGGTAACAACTGGATAGAGCGCACAGCGGGCACAGGAGCTTCCCCGGAACCGGGCCTTTCGGTGCTGTTTCTCAATCGCGCCGCGAATGGTGATTTGTCATTCGCGCCGTCGTTCGTGCTGACCAGCATCGGACTGAACATCAAAGGCGGAGCCAAGGCGCCTCTCATCAATCACAACGGATACACATTTAACGGCACAGACCTGCGGTTCTACCTCAACCCGGAAGGGCAATTGGGAACGCCTTCCGCGTGGAATTATGGTTTCGCCATTCGATTGGACGATATCGGACTGCCGCTGGCTCCCAGCACCATTACAAACAGTGGCGGCAATCCAGTTGCACAAAACCTGCTTTCCTCCGGTTCCAATCCTGATGGACAGCAAGGCTCAGGCGCGGATAATGCCGTCATCAATCCGCCTTTTTCGGCGGCAATTGCCTGGCGCTCCGATTCCACGAACGATCCCAAGTTTGATTTTCAACTGTTCGACAAGAACGAAAATCCCACAGACCAAGTGATGCTGCCCGTGCAACGCGCATTCGGTCCATTGCAATGCCAACGGCTGGGCATTGGCTGGCAACATCCCAATCCGAATCTGTTGCTGGCGTTCCTGTTTGACGGGGGCATTTCGCTGGCGGGGCTGGAAATAGATTTGAAAGGATTGTCCGCAGGCATTCCGCTGGCGACGCCAACAGATGTCAGCAACTACAAGCTGGATTTGGACGGCCTGGATTTCACGCTTGCCGAAGGAGCGGTCGAAATCAGCGGCGGACTTTTCAAAACGCAAGTGACGGTGGATGGCCAGAAGATCACGGAATACAACGGCGAAGCGCTGATCAAAGCTGGCACGTGGTCTGTTTCCGCTTTGGGTTCTTGGGCGACGCTCGACGGCCATCCGTCGCTGTTTATCTTTGCTTTTCTTGACGCCACCATCGGCGGACCGGCCTTTTTCTTCATCACGGGATTGTCAGCGGGATTTGGCTATAACCGTTCCCTGAAACTGCCCACACAAGATCAGGTAGCCACGTTTCCGTTGGTTGCGGGGCTGACTGATCCTTCGCAAATCGGCGGCGCAAGCGCGACTCCCGCCCAAGCGCTTCAGTCGTTGCAGGATTGGGTATTACCGGCGCAAGGATGTTATTGGCTGGCGGCGGGTGTGCAATTCACAACCTTCGAACTGGTCAATTCCAACGCGTTGATCATCGTTGAATTCGGCAAGCATTTTGAAATCGCCATTCTGGGATTGGCGCGCGCGCGATTGCCGCAAGCTGGTCCGATTACGTTTGCCTATGTCGAACTGGCGCTGGAAATCATCATTGACCCGGAAGACGGCGTGGTGTCTTTCACCGCAGTGCTCACGCCCAATTCCTATGTGCTCGATCCGGCTTGCCATCTGACGGGTGGCTTCGCCTTTTTTGTCTGGTTTGGCAGCAACCAACACGCGGGCGATTTTGTCATCACCCTTGGCGGATACCATCCTTATTTCCATAAACCTTCGTGGTATCCGGACGAACCGGTCCTGGGGTTCAACTGGCAAATCAGCGACCAGCTTTCCATCTCAGGCGGAGCGTATTTCGCTCTGACGCCTTCGTGCGTCATGGCTGGCGGTTCCCTGAACGCGCAGTTTCATGCAGGGCCGCTATCTGCCTGGTTCCGGGCCTGGGCCGATTTCCTGATTCAATGGAAACCGTTTTATTTCATTGCTGAAATCGGCATAGACATGGGCATTGCCCTGAAAATTCACCTGCTGTTTGTCAAAGTCACGATCAAAATCGAACTGGGTGCGGATTTGAAACTGTGGGGGCCGCCCGTGGGCGGATTGGTTCACGTCCATCTGTGGATTTGCACCGTCACCATCGGGTTTGGCCCGAAGTTCGGACAAGGCAACGATTACCTGGAATTCGGCGATTTCCAGTCGCTGTTGCCGCAGGACAAACAAAATGCACAGCCACACGCAGCCTCACTGGCTGCGGCAAACACGCCTTCCGTGCCGCTGCAAAACGTCGTCAAACTCGTCGTCAACCGAGGCTTATTCCCGAAAACCAATTCGGATGGACGCTGGCTGGTGCGCTCCGACGAATTCATCTTCAGCGTGGAAACGGCGTTCCCGCTGACCGAATTGGATTTGGTTGGGCCTCGGGGAACAACGCCGATTCCGCCGCCGCAGCTTGCGACAAAAGACGCTGACGCTCCGGCGTGTGCGCGCACCAGCGACGGGTATTACGTCGGTGTGCGCCCAATGGGCATTAACTGCACGACTTCCACCCTGACGCTGACTGTGACAGACGAGCGGAACGTCAATCAGGACTTAAATAGCGACTGGCTTTGGACGGTGAACACGCGCTCTGTTCCAGAAGCCTTGTGGGGCAAAGCGGTTCCCCAGACCGACACACCCGCCGCCGCATCGAAAGTTTTGCCGGGCCGACTAGTGGGTTTGCAGGGCATCGCGCCACGCTTCATCGTTCCCACAGGGCCGCCGCCCATTCCGCAACAAAACCTGAGCGATGATCCGGTCAATCCAACCGATGAAAACTATCTGCCGTTTCCGCAATCGGCGCAGACGAATCAGCCGCAGGCATCGGCGACATCGCTGAACACTATCGCCACAACGCTGACCGCCACGGGAGTTTCGGCAAATCGTCAGGCGATTTTTTCCGCGCTGGCGAATTTCGGCTACGACGCCGGAACCAACGGCGATCTTTCGGCTTTGGCCGCAAACGTCAATCTCAATTATCCGGCGGCCCCGATGGTGGGTTCGCCCGTCGCGTAATGCTGCATCAATCAGGAGCCAAAGAGCAGTGAGCAGAAAAACGACACCCACCACAGGCGATCCGCTTCCCAGCGGAGACATTCGCTTTTACGACAATTTCGAAGCTCCTTTGGAAGCGGGCGATTACATCATTTCCGCACGTCAACACGCCCAAAACACGCAGGACGGAATCGCTCCCAATGGCAAGCCGCTCGATCAGCAATTTCCGGCCAATGCTCCCTTGCAACAAGCATTCACAGTGGTTGCGCCACGGTTCGCCATTGACCCGGCGGACGTGTATTCGGTGTTTCCACCTGCGTCCACCAGCGGCACGTATGATCAAAATCTGCCGCATATCGTTTTGACCAAACGAGGCTTGCCCTGGGAACGTTACCTGACCGAAGGCAACAAAATTACTCCGTGGCTGGCGGTCTTGCTGTTTTCGCCCGAGGAAATCATCGCGCCACCGATTGCACCGGGCGGGAATCCGTTGGCCAATCCCAGTCGAAGCGGCACGTATCACCTGACAGAAATTCAAACTCCGCCACAGGGAACCCTGGGGCCGAACTTTGTGACAGAATCAGAAGATCAACTCGACAAAGTAACGGGAGTTCAACTGACGGCGGGCGGTTCAGGTTATACATCCGCGCCGCAAGTGGTGTTCAACGGCGGCGGTGGGACTGGGGCCGCAGCCACTGCCACAGTGCAAAACGGTGCGGTCGTTTCGCTAACGCTGACTGACAGCGGTTCGGGATACACATCCGACCCAACCGTCAGTTTCGCTGGCGGCGGAGGCAGTGGCGCAACCGCACAGGTTGAACGAGGGCTGCTTTGCACTGCCATTGATGTTTCAACGGATGTTTTTACGCGCCTTACTCCTCGCTTCAGTTCCGGATCAAATCCAGTTGATGAATTGAAATACCTTGCGCATTGCCGGCAGGTGAACACCGCTGACAAAGAGGTTCAAACCACAAAAGACGCCGGCTGGTTTTCCGTGGTGATTGGCAATCGCTTTCCCAGTCCGGGTCCTGGCCCGGTTGTCGGGCTGACACTGATCGAAACCGGAACCAAGTATTCTTCCGCTCCTGCTGTCGCCTTGAGCGGAGGCGGCGGCGCTGGCGCAGCCGGAGTCGCAACCATTGATAACGACGGTTCGATTGCTTCGCTGACCTTGACCAGCGGCGGTTCCGGCTACACGGCTCCGCCTGTTGTCAGCTTCACTGGCGGCGGCGGTGTTGATGCGACTGCGGAAACGCAAATCAGCGCTCCGTGGATCGCGCATTTGGTAACGCTGGAAGGATTTGAAGATTATTTGACCGATGCGCCGAACTGGCCTGCGGGAATCAACCGCGTTCGTTTGGTGTCGCTCTATAGCTGGCATTTCACCTGCCTTTCGGAAACCGGCGATTTTCGCGATCTGGCGCTCAACCTGATTAAAGGGCAGGCAGCCGGAGGAGAAGGTTTGTTGCTGCGATTGCCTGTCAGTCCCTTGCAGCAAATTCCCGGCTCGCCCGAAGCTCTGGTTCAGCAAACCCTCAATGAAGGTTATTCGGCGCTGGCTTACGATACGGCCATTGGCGACCACACCTTCGCCTGGTATCGCGGTCCGTTATCACCTCTGCCGCGTCCGCTGTTTTCAGGCATTAACGGATATGACAGCGCGGCGGCGGCAACCATTTACGATCAAACCAACGGGCTGTTTGATCAGTCTTATGCCGCGGCATGGCAAATGGGTCGTTTGCTGGCGCTGGCCGATGCCGCGTTCGGATCGAAGCTTTTGCAGTGGCGTCGCAGCGGCACACAGCGCACGAATTTGTTGCTGGAGCGGTTGAATTCGCCAAAGTTAAAAGCCCTGACAAACGACACGCCGCTATCATCGGCGCATTTGCGTGAATTGTTGAAGCCTGACCTTGTTTCGTCTTCGATGATGAACCGCCTGACAAAGGCATTCACGGCAAACAACGCGTCACGGATTGCGCAAACGACCTTGCCCACGAACCGCGCAATCAATGAAGCAAAACAGTCCATACCCAAAACGAACCACGTCACGTCGCTGAAAACCCTGTTCGCGCAACCGCACGTCCAGGACTTTCTGGCAGAGCTTCACCAGCAGGATTTACAGGAATCCGATTCGCCGCTGGTGTATATCCAAAACTGGCTGGCGGAATTGTGCCTGCTCTATGGTGTGCCTTTCACAAACCTGATTCCGGACGCGCGGATGCTGCCGCCGGAATCGCTTCGGTTCTTTTACGTGGATCCTAATTACGTGGAAGCGCTGGTGAGCGGCGCACTGAGCATCGGCTTGCAAAGCAGCCGCGAAAGTTTGTGGCAAGCTTCTGCCCGGCCTGTTTTGCGCGCAGCGATGGCCCGCGCTCTTCCTTCCATTCGAGCGAAAAAGGCAAGGCGCGCAGTGGCAGCGACGGATTTTCCTGCGCCTCCCGTTTCGACGACAGTTGCCGGGTTGTTGTTGCGATCATCCATGGTTGCCGACTGGCCGGGCTTGGAAGTGCGCGGATATTCCGATGCCGCAGGCACACAGCCACTTACGCTTTTGCGAATGGATCGTCTGGCACCGGATGTGCTGCTGTGTCTTTTTCCCAGCGCGCCTGCCCGCGTGGAAATCAGCGAACCGAAAGAGGGGCTGGCCTTCGGTCACGAGGACGATTATCTGGTTGACCTGCGATGGGTCACGGATGATCACCCCATCGGCGACATCATTCCGGGAAAAACGGCAACCATCAACACTTACTTTCGCAGCGCCGGGCCAGGGCCTGTGTTGAGCGTGAAAGACTGGCAGCCGTACCTGCAAGCGCAACTCAACGCCGCTTATGGCAACGGCAACATCACGCTTGGCCCCGCGGATTTTGCCATCCAGATGGTGCGCGCTCCTGAAAAACTTGTTTTGATCAACACGCCGGCGTTTGCGGAGGAAACAAAATAATGCCGACCAATACAGACTCTTTATTGGTTCCGATTGCGATTGAAGCGCTGGTCGTAAACCACGTCGAACAAACCGGCGTCACCTTTCACCGCTGGGAACTGGAATACAACAACCTGCAACAGTTCTTGAGTCCGTCGCCGTCCCCTTTTTCCAACCTTGCCAATACGCCACCCGCGCCAGGCGTTCACCTGCACTGGAGTTTGCCCAGAGGATTGACGCGCGGCGAACAGGTGCATGCCAAAGCGGTTGCGGAAATATCCAGCGGACAGATTACGGCCATCAATGTGACCACTGCCGGTTACGGATATAACAACCAGATTCCGCCAATGGTGATGATTACCGGCGGCGATGGCAGCGGAGCATTGGCCACAGCCGTGGTCAAAAACGGCGTCGTGACCGGCGTAACGATTAACAATCCGGGCAGCGGCTTTACGAAAGTCCCGCAAATTACCATCGCTCCCAGCCCGGAATTGAGTTTCCCACTGGCGCCGAATCGCTGGTTGGTGGTGCGGTACAGTCCTGCTGCAACTGCCAACGCGCCGCGCCCAACGAAAACCTGGCTGCTGCAAAGCGACGCAATTGATGCCAATGCGGATGCGCTGCAATCCAATTCATTCGTCAATCCGTTTCCCACGCAATCCGGAACAATCGAACCGACGCGGTTGGGAACAAAGCCAATCGTGCTGGAATCCTGGGCCGGAGAATCCGGCGATCCGCAAAAATTGTTCTTGCGGGCATTAGGTCCGGGCGATGCGACTTTTGCAGCTTACCAACCGGGCGTGGTCAACGTGTTTTCGTTTTACGATTCGATCAATGATCCGCATGCCACTTCACCCGACCCGAACTATCCGAAAGATGCCGCGCAGTTTCCTGAAAATACATTGCTTTCGTATCTGGTCGTTGGCTGGTATTCCGACGCGACGCATGACCCGTTGTTTGGCCCCGTTACCGGATGGGACGCGCACGGTTACCCGATTCGCACGCCGTGGAGCGGAGCGGAGCAATGGGACTCTTTGCTTTCAGAACTCGACTGGAGTGTGACGCAAGACAAGTCGCAGCCGGATTATCCTTCGCAAACGATGTATCACGGCTCTGTGTACGGCGTGAATTGGCAAACCACAACCCTGCCGCCCAACGCAGTTCAATCCACCGCGAATATGACCGTTGCGGTGGGACACACGTCCATTGATGCGCTTTCCGCAATCGTCCAGTTTTATGCCGACAATCCGCAGGACGGGCAATTGGAGGCGGAAACGCTGGAAGCCTTTCAGTACAACCTGCTCAAAACACTCGACAAGGCTGACGGCGAAGCGCAGCTTGATCTGAAAATCCGCGATGCCTGGTTCGGCTCTGCTCCTTCAGGCACCGTCTGGCAGGTTGTGGCAGTTCAAACAGGCCAATCCGAAACAGGGCAATTGATGCCGGGCACAATCCCGCCGCCGCCACCATTGACGGCGGAGCAGGCTGCGGCATTGGCTCTGCTCAACCGAAACCAGCGGGCATTGGACGAAGCGCGGCAACAGCTTTATTCCCAGCAATGGGAACTATATGCCGCGTGGTGGAAATCGAACCGGTTGGCAAACATGAGTCCGGCAGATTTTCAAAACATCAATCAATATCTGCCTCAGCGTTACCAACTGCCCCAGATTCAACAGCTCCTGACTACCAATTTGTCACCCAGTAACTCTTCCGGGCTGTTTGCTCAGGTCGTCAAGCAGCAATCCCAGGTAGCCCAACAAGCGGAAACGCTGCCCGATCCAACCAATGCGCAAAGCATTCTGGATTACGCCACAAACACGCTGAAACTTGATCCCACGAAGCTGCAACTGAAACCGGTGCCTGCCGCAAGTTATTTTCAGCCGGTTGATCCTGTGGTGCTGGTTTCCGGCATTAACACGTCGGCGAAACAGGGCACGCTGGATGGCGGCACGGTGTTCTGCCGCTTCACGGATCAGACCGTTACAGGCGTCAACGTCGCCGGACAAACGCAACCGGTTACCGCCGTGACAGGCGGACTCACCAAAGTCATTCCTGCGCCGACAAATCCACACTTGCCGCCCGCTGTTTCCGTGGGACTCGGGTCGCTGTTTGTCGAAACATTTTTTGTGGATCAAGCCAACGCCGCCACCATCATTCAGGTGGGCCTGAATTCCAACGACCAGCAATCCATCAACCAATTAGCCGCTGCCATGCTTGCGCAAACCGCGCAGGTTGCCGCAATTCCAACATCGTTAAGCGCAAATTTCGCATACGCCAATTGGAGCGGGCAGCCGTGGTCGCCGCTGTATTTGGAATGGGATGTGACGTTTTACCCAACGGTGCAAAGCACCAAGGTCAATCGCGACAACTGGGCGTTTGAACCGGTTGTCGCGACGAATCCGCCAACGGTCACTCAGCAACCCTGCTGGAGTTTTGATGGCACGGACTATGACTGGTATGGCGGTTTGCCCGCGATTTCACAGAATTACATTGGGCGCACCTTTCTGACGCCGCAGGCGACTTATGTCCTGATTGCCAAGTTGCGCAAGTACCTGAAAGACAATCCAAATGCGGAACTTGAAGCGGTGGAAGCCCTGCTGGACAAAATCGGCGACTGGAATTTTCTGTCGCAACGTCTGAGCGGATTGATAGATCAATTCATCATGCGCGATCTAGACCAAAGCCCTCCGCCGGATAGCTCCGTGGCGCAACAGGTGGGCGAACAATATCGCGCGACGCCCGATCCAACCAAAGGCATTCAGGATCTGGATTTCGGCGGCGGCACGCCCTTTTTCTTCCCGCTGTACAGCGGCTTTCTGAAATTCAATCAACTGATTGTCGTGGATTCGTTTGGACAGGTTGCGGATTTGATGCAAGCAGGCGGCAACCTTGGCACAGGCGTTTCCTGGGCGCCGGTGCGCGGTCGCGGGTTGTCTCCATTGGCCAATTCACAAATCTCGCAACCGTCTGAATACATCAGCCTGTCGCCACAATTGGCGCAAGGCGGGCGGCTGAATTTCCGATTTTTTTCCGCAACGGACGACACACAGGAAACCGGTCTTTGGCCGGATGCAAATCCCGTTTGCGGCTGGGTGCTGCCCAATCATCTGGACGGCGGATTGGCCGTTTATGATGCAGCGGGCAATGCCCTCGGCGAACTTGCACCACTGATGAACACCGAAGGCGCGCTCAATGTGCGCTGGCTCCCCGCGCCAGACAACCCTGCTTCGGTCAGCGATCCAAGCAAAATCGCCAACTCGCATTTGAGTAAATTCGTTTCCGCGTTAACCGGCACCACGGATCAGGGGCGCAGCTTCAGCGCGCTGTTGCAGGTAATTGACGAAACGCTTTGGACGATTGATCCGCTGGGAAGCCGCGCGGATGCCAATCTTTCGGTGTTGATCGGACGCCCGCTGGCGCTGGTGCGCGCAGGACTGCAAATGGAAACCATGGGCGCGACGGTTCACAACCAAAGCTGGCTGGACACGTTGCTCAACGAAACGGCGGGTGTTGAAAATCTGAGCTTCCCTGTGCGGCTGGGCAGCCTGCAACTCTATGACGATGGTCTGTTGGGATATTTTCTGAACGACAGTTACACAACATTCAATTCGGTTCACACGCCTGAAAACTTCCAGTCCGGCGGGTATCTCAACCCGATCGGGAACAATGGCAACTATCTTTCGTTGCCGCTGAACTATCCGAATTTCACGACGCAATACATGACGCTGCTGCTGGATCCGCGCGGCGATGTTCATGCGTTTTCGTCGCTCTTCCCGGCGCTGACCGTGAGCCTGCCATCAGAATACTTCGTTCAGGCGCTGCCGCGTTTGTCCGTCACGTTTCGCACCGGCCCTGTGTTGTCGGATGCAGCGGAAATGCGCTTGCCTTACCCAACCGAGAAAAACGGCACTTGGTCATGGATTCAGCGCATCGGGCCAACTCCATCCGATTGGTCCGACGCTTCCGGCTGGCAGGTGAGCAATATCGTCAAAGCGGATGCGCAAGCGCGCTTTCCGCTCACGCCGCCGCTCTTGCGCGAAGGCTGGCTAAAACTGACTCCGAAAGACATTGAAGATTGAGAACCCTAAAAAGGAAAACAAATGAACCCACACTCTGCTGTAACTGCCACCATCATTGCGTTTCCCGTGGGAACCGTAATTTCGTATCTCTTCCCTGCGACCAACCTGCCACCGGGCTGGCTGCTCTGTGACGGCTCTCCGTTTGATCAAACGCAATATCCTGAGTTGTATCGAATGCTGGGGAACAAAAACAACCTGCCTGATTTGCGCGGTTATTTTTTGCGCGGACTGGATGCCACCGGCAAGGTCGATCCCGACGGCCCGCATCGCGCCCCTCAATCTGTCCAGCAGGATTCGCTGGCAAGACACGGGCATACATATGCCAGAACTGCTTGGTATATGGGCGAATTGCAAGGCGGCAATAACAAACTTACCCCCAAGCAAGTTACGAATAATACTGCGACTTCTGATGTAGACAATTTTTTGGGCAACCAACCGACTTCAGTAGATGGCGATGCGGAAACGCGCCCCAAAAACGTCGCCGTGAATTACCTGATTTTCGCCGGACTTCCGGTATCGCAACCAGTTCCAGCCAATTAAGGAGAACCACGAATTATGAGCGAGACACTTTTGGATTACGCGATCAATACCACTCCCGATCCGCTTCAGGCCAGCCCGGCTACTGGAAATCCCAATCAGGCTTCTCTGGTGCTTGTGGTGTCCAACAGCTCGGGAGACAACATCACCTGCAAAAGCATTACACTCAGTTTCCGCATCGGCACCAATGCTGAAGATCTTTGCTCTGACCCGACGGGCATCAGCAGTTCGATTCCATCGGGATGGAAGGTTAATCAACAGGGAGGGCAATTCACGTTTCAGCCCGATACAGCAAAGGACGGCCAAATCGGTGGCAGCGGGCTCAGCTTTCGACTTTCCGGGATCAATGTGAACCAGCAACCCGGCACGACCCAGGTCACGATTACCGAAGATGCTTCCGATTCCGATGCCTTTCCGCCGGCTCCGGAACAAGACCGTTACCTCTATCTGCCGCTGACGAAATTTCCTCAACACTTTACTGTCGGGGAATTGAGCGCCAACCCTTCGATTGTGAATGCCGGAGAAAGCACAGTTTTGTCATGGAGCGGTTCTGGAAGCAGCGGCAATTACAACGCGCTATATGAAATCGAATACGTAGACGGCGACGGCAACAAAGTCACGATCAGTCATGTCAAAGGAGAGCCGACGCAGCCGCTGCCTCCTACCGGCAACTACACGGTGGACGGGCTGGAAACAAACCCAACCACGTTTTACCTGATCGTGACGGTGCAGGTGCAAGGACTCAACAATCCGCTTTTGTATACGCGCGCGCTCCCCGTCACGGTAATTCAACCCAAGCCGGTGATTAACTGCTTTTCCATTGCGGCCAATCCGATTGTTCCCAATCAGAACCTTTCGTTCACCCTGACGTGGGATGTGGCCAATGTGAATGATTTCCAGGTGCTGGCCAATGACGGCCCCAACGGACAATCAAGACGGTTGGACGTGCCGTTTTCGTTGAAGGGCAGTTATGCCGTCTATCCGCACCAACTTCAAACCACTTACACAATGGAATTGTTGACCGATAAGCAACAGGTCCAGGCAAAGAGTTGATGATTGGGGTCTTTCTTTCCCCGTCATTCAATTCCGGTTGTTCAACTTTTTAACCTGAGAGGCATTTATGAATTCTTCAACAAGCGCCAGCGTAAGCGCCAACATTCTGATTCCCTTTCCCGCCGGCACGGTGATGCCCTATGTAGGCAAATACGAAACTATTCAGGGACTCGCTGCCCAAGGCTGGTTATTGTGCGACGGCACGGCGTTGCAGGTATCTGCACAAAAAACGCTTTTTGCCGCCATCGGCACGGCATTCGGCGGCGACGGCACGACAACCTTCAACTTGCCCGATTTGCGCGGGCAATTCTTGCGCGGCGTGGATATGGGCGCGAACGTTGACCCGGATGTCAATTCGCGCACGTCCCAAGCGACCAACGGCAATTCAGGAGCGAACGTCGGCAGCCGCCAGGGAGAATGCCTGCAAAATCATCAACACCACTGGGACCAAAATTTCCACTACATCACGGATGGCGGAGACACATTACAGGTGCAATTAGCCGCAGCTTCAGGACCCAACGGCGGACAAATGGGAAGTCAACCGACAACCAACGTTGACGGCGGAGGCAATGAAACCCGCCCCGTCAACGTTTACGTGTACTACCTGATTTTTGCGGGATTGCCTCAATAGCGAAACTCAAAATCCCAGAGCAGTCAGGATTGCTTCGCGCTCGGCGGGCACTTGCGTAAAGGCATTGGCGTAGTTTGATTGCAGTTCGACTTTCTGGCCGGCTTTGTCCGTGTAAGAAAGCGAGCCGCGATGGTAATTGACCGTGTAATCCGGGTCTTTCAGCACGTGGCCGGTCAGCAAGGCTAGAACGTCTTCGTCCGGATGGATCGTTTCGGCGGCCACAAGTTTTTTGATTCCGGCCAGCGTGACGGCGGAAGCGGGTTCGCAGCCAATGCCGTCGCTGCCGATGATGGCTTTGGCATCGGCAATTTCTTGTTCGCTGACAGATTCGACTTCGCCGCCCGACCAGCGCAAAGCCCGCATGGCTTTCGGCCAGGAAACAGGGTTGCCGATTTTGATCGCTGAAGCCAAGGTAAAGGCATTCGCCAGCGATTCAAACTTCGCGTCTTCATTCGCTCCGCGATCAGAGCGCTGCCATAACCGATACAGCGGATTCGCGCCTTCGGCCTGAATGATCGTGATCTTCGGCATTTTTTCGATCACACCGCGTTCCAAAAGTTCGTGAAAGCCTTTGGCAATCGCCGACGAATTCCCCAAGTTTCCGCCGGGCACGACAATTCGGTCCGGAGCTTGCCAACCGCGCTGTTGCAACAGTTCAAACGCGATGGTTTTCTGCCCTTCCAGTCGAAACGGATTGATGGAATTCAACAAGTAAATTGGCGTTTCGCTGGCAACCTCTCGAACCAGGCGCATGGCATCGTCAAAATCGCCTTCAAGCTGTAACACCTGCGAACCGTAATCCAAAGCCTGAGACAACTTGCCAAGCGCAATCTGTCCGGAAGGAATAAACACAAACGATTTCATTCCGGCGCGCGCCGCATACGCCGCCATCGAAGCCGACGTATTGCCCGTGCTGGCACAGGCTACGCTGGTGGCTGCCAACCGCTTCGCTTGCGTGATGCCGGTCGTCATTCCCAAATCCTTGAACGACCCGGTCGGATTCATGCCCAGATGTTTGAACGCCAGCCGGTTCATTCCCGCAAACGCAGCCGAACGCGGAGCTTCCCAAATCTGCGTGTTGCCTTCGGTCAAGGTGATGATGTCGGATTCATCGGCTTCGGGCAGCAATTCGCGGAAACGCCAAACGCCGCTTTGGTCAACGGCTTTGGGCGAAGCGCGCCGCCAATCCCAAACGCTCATCAGGCGTTCCCCTGAAAATTCGTTCAGTTCATAAACGACATCCAGCAAGCCCGAACAGTTGGTGCAGGTGTAAATCCGTGAGGTGGTCGGAAATTCAGTTTGGCAATTGATACAACGAAGTGAAGGCATAAATGGTGGAATTGGAAAAGCTCACCGCAAAAAACGCAAAAGGCACAAAAATGCGAAGACTATTTCTTTTGTGCATTATGTGTTTTTTGTGGTTAAAAACTGTTTTTTACTGCGAAGGCTTGTCTAACTCAAACGCGCGATGAATGGCGCGCACAGCTTCGGCGGCGTCTTTTTCACCGACAATCAGTGAGATGTTGCGTTCGGAGGAACCTTGCGAAATGGCGATCACATTGACGCCTGCCACGCCCAGCGAAGCAAAGACTTTTCCCGCAATTCCAGGCGCACCTTGCATACGGTCGCCAACAGCGGCAACGACGGCGATGGAATCGTCAATCGTGATGTCTTCGATATGGTTTTGCAGCAGGTCCAGTTCCAGTGAAGCCCGCAAGGCTTTCACCACGCGCGCGGCTTCCGAAGAGTTGACGACAAAGCACAGGTTATTTTCCGAAGACGCCTGCGAAATCATCAAAATGTTTGCCCGCTCGGCGGCGACGGCGGCAAAGGTTTTGGCCGCAATGCCTGGAATGCCCTGCATGCCTTTGCCACTGATGGCGATCAAGCTGACGTTGCGAATGGAAGTAACGGCTTTAACGCCGCGCGAAGACGGATGTCCCGTAACAGTAACGCGCGTGCCAGGATCATTCGGCTCGAAACTATTCAGAATTAAAACCGGAATGTTTTGTTTGAACGCTGGCAGGATGGTTTTGTGATGCAGCACCTTTGCGCCGTAATACGCCAGTTCTGAAGCTTCGCTGTAACTGATTTCGCGCATGGTGCGCGCTTCGGGAACTTCGTTCGGGTTGGCGGTCATCACGCCGTTCACATCTGTCCAAATCCAGATTTCGTCGGCGTCCAGCGCCGAGCCAAGAATCGAGGCCGTGTAATCCGATCCTCCACGACCGAGCGTCGTTTGAACACCTTCTTTGGTCGCCCCAATGAAGCCTGTGACAACCGGAATTTGTCCTGCTTCCAGCATCGGCAACAGTTTGTCGCGCGTTTGCTGGCGGGTTTCAGCCATCAGCGGTTCCGCCTGGCCAAACTGATCGTCCGTGGCTATCAATTCCGTCGCTTCGATGGGAGTCGAAGCCACACCGCGCTCAGCAATTGCGCCAGATAGAATGGGCGCACAAAGCATTTCTCCCATTCCCGAAATCGCGTCCAGCGTTCGCGGGGTCAGTTCGCGCAACATCGTCAGCCCTTTGCACAGAGCCTCAAAGCGTTCAAATCGTTGCCGCAAAGATTCCAGGGCTTCGCGGCGACGCGTGGCTTCGGTCGGCATCAATTGATGCACGGCCTGCCGATGAGGCTCATGCAATTCGTCGCTGACAGTTTTGTGATACTGGCCATTGACGGCGTGCTGTGCCGCCGCGATCAACTTGTTTGTCACGCCGCTCATCGCTGACGTAACGATCACAACCTTGTGACCTTCCTTGGCACTTTTGATGGCAAGTTCTGCGGCCTGCGCGATGCGTTCGGCATTTCCGACGGAAGTGCCGCCAAATTTCATGACTATAAGCATAAAGAAAACATCAAGATGTAACACCACGCTGTTTTTCCATTCGCCGACTGGAGAAGGTGGTGTGCGCCAGAAGGTGAAAAATAACTCCGGCCAGTGACAAGTAGATTGCCAGTCGGGCAAATGGTCGGTTCAATCCTTCCATCCAGGGTTCCCGGAAAAATCCGATCAGAAAGAATGCCGGAGTTACAAGCAACGCCAATGACCCAACTCCAGCAACAACTTTGCGCCAGAGATCAGCTTTAAGCATTTCTGTCATTCCCAGCAGGCAATTCAATAATCCTGAAAAAAGAAGGTAGATGTGACCTGACCGAAAAAGCATGCGCGGAAGCGGGTCCATAGAACCAAGATGGCCATGCACACGATCCATGTACTGCCCGGTGAGCACAAAGGCCACAATTGTCAGCAGTCCCAGAATCAGGTGTATGCGGCGCAGAACGGTCATGGCTTTACAACAAGCCTTTCGCTACCAGCAATTCCGCATTCAGCAACGCCGCGCCAGCCGCGCCACGAATGGTGTTGTGGCTGATCAGTGTAAATTTGAAATCGAAGATGGTGTCTTTTGAAATCCGCCCAACCACCGTCGCCATGCCGTTTTCGGCGTCTCGATCCAGGCGAGGTTGCGGGCGATCTTTTTCGCTGCGAACAATGATGGGACGCGCCGGAGCCGTCGGCAGCTTCAACTCCTGCGGCAAGCCGGTGAAGCTTTCGAAGGCTTCTTTCAGATCTTCGACAGTCGCGGATTTGCCGAGTTTGACGCGAACGGATTCCAAATGGCCGTCCTGCACGGCAACGCGGTTGCATTGGGCGCTGACTTTGAACGGAGCGAATTCGATGTTCGCACTGGTGAGCTTGCCCAGAATTTTCTGCGGTTCTTCTTCGACCTTCTCTTCTTCGCCGCCAATGTGCGGAATGACGTTGTCCACAATGTCCATCGAAGCCACACCGGGATAGCCCGCGCCGGAAATCGCCTGCATCGAAGTCATCATCACGGCTTCCAAGCCAAAGCGATACTGCAACGGTGCAAGCGCCATCACCAAGCCAATCGTTGTGCAGTTCGGGTTGGTCACAATGTAGCCTTTGTCGAATCCGCGGTTTTTCTTCTGCTGCGGAATGATGTCCAGATGATCGGGATTGATTTCCGGCACAATCAACGGAACGTCAGGGTGCATACGGAACGCCGAGGAATTGCTAATGACCGGAATGCCGGCGGCGGCAAACGAACCTTCGGATTCCAGCGCAATGTCGCCAGGCAAGCTGGCGATGATAATGTCGCACTCAATACGCGGCTTGCCGGGTTCGACTCTGGATGGATACAGGGTCAGGTCTTTGACGGCTTCAGGCATTTCAAACGGCAACTTCCAATTACAGGCGTCGCCGAAACGTTTTCCTTCCGAACGGTCGGAAGCGGCCACCGCAGTCACCTCAAAATACGGATGATTGCGCAGCATGTGAATCAATCGTTGGCCGACCGTACCGGTCGCACCCAAAATGCCTACACGTCTTTTTGCTGTCATGATCGTAAACCTTCTGAAGTTGGGTTGAGATTTTCGTCGCTCTGAAAACGCAAAAGCCCCGCGAGGAAAACCGCTCGCGAGGCGTTGTGAAAACTCAGTGCGAACGAAGCGAGATGGTAGGTGCTGAAATGCAGGCTGTCAAGAAATCAGCCTTTTCAGACGGCTTGTTTAATCAAGTCGGCTGCTTTTTCGGCAAGGGCAACTGTCGGTGCTTGCGTGTGGCCTGTAATTTGAAGCGGAATGACCGAAGCATCCACCACACGCAATCCTTTAACGCCGCGAACGCGCAATTGCGGATCAACGACTGCCATTGAATCGCTTCCCATCCTGCAAGTTCCCACTGGGTGATAAATCGTATCGGCAGTTTGGCGAATATGCGCGGCAAAATCGCTGTCTGTTTTCGCGGCTTCACCCGGCCACCATTCTTTGCCGCGAAAGCGATTGAACTGCTTCGAGTTCAAAATCTCGCGCGACAATTTGACGGCTTCGATGCAAACAGCCATATCGCTTTCCGAAGCCAGATAGTTCGGCTGAATTGCCGGAGCGGCCAGCGGATCCTTGGATTTCAACCGAATGTAGCCGCTGCTTTCAGGCTTTTGCAGTGCAATGCCGATGGAAAATCCGTGCAAGTCAGGATTGGCAAACCCGTTGTCCATATAAAACACCGGCGCGGAAACCAGTTCGATGTTTGGAATTGCAGAGCCATGAATGCTTACAAATGCGGCGGCTTCCGCGACGTTGGAAGTCAGCGGTCCCTGTTTGAAAAGCAGATACTTGAGAATGTTTTTGAGGTTATCAGCTTTGTGCAAACTGATGGGTTCGTTGCATTGGTATTCCACGCCGATCAGCAGATGGTCGAACAGGTTTTGGCCAACACCTGGCAAATCGGCGACGACGGGAATATCCATCGCGCGCAAATGATCGGCAGGGCCAATGCCGGACAGCATCAAGGCTTGCGGCGAATTGATTGCGCCGCCAGACAAGAGTACTTCGCGGCTGGCGCGGGCGGTTTCGAGTCTTCCGTCCTGGAAAAACTCTGTGCCGATGACTTTGTCGTCTTCGAACAACAACCGAGTCACATGCGCGCCAGTTTTCACCGTCAGGTTTGGCCGAGTCAGCACCGGCTTCAAAAACGCAGCGGCGACGCTGTGACGTTTGCCGCCTTTTTGATAGACCTGCAACAGCCCCACGCCTTCCTGCGAAGCGCCGTTCAGATCGTCATTGCGTTTCAAGCCGGCAGCTTGTGCAGCTTCCAAAAACAAATGCGTCAACGGATTCACACAGCGTTGATCGGCAACGTTGAGTTCCCCGCCGACGCCGTGAAATTCATTGGGCCCTCGCTCGTTGTTTTCGGATTTTTTGTAATACGGCAGGATGTCGGCATAACGCCAACCGTCAATTCCCCAGGCGTCGTGGTCTTTCGCGTTGGCGCGGCTGTACACCATCGCATTGATCGAAGTCGAACCGCCCAGCACTTTGCCACGCGGCCAGTACATCTGGCGGTTGTCCATGTGCTTCAGCGGTTCGGTGAAATACGCCCAGTCACATTCCGTTTTGAAGAGTTTGTTGAACGCGGCGGGAATGTGAATTTCCTGCTTTTTGTCTGGACCGCCTGCTTCCAATAACAGAACTTTAACGGCACGGTCTTCGGTCAAACGGTTCGCCAGCACGCAACCGGCTGCGCCTGCTCCAACGATCACATAATCAAACATGGCCCTTTCTCCTCAACCCCTTTCCCACAAAGCCACACGAAAGTTGACGAAGATTTTAGACAGGATAAGCAGGATTTTTCAGGATTTTTATGATCAATTCAATCAGCACTCCGGCCTGTAGATATCTTCGTGTTTTCTTCGTGTGACTTCGTGGAAGACGTTTTTTGCTTCTTCAGCGAATGAACCGGAAACTGCGCCGCGAAGTTCCGCCAATTGGTTTGCCGCTTTGATCCACCGCAACCACGCGCCAGCGCAAGCTGGAAGCCCCGGCTTTGTCTTTCAGCCACGAAGGCGCGCGATACATTCGCACCGTTGGTTTCAGCACGGCAGAATGAATCAGCTTGCCGTTGTCGTCTTCGATTTCCAGACGATAGAGTTTGGCTTGTGGCATTTCCGACCACACAAATTCCGCAATCTGACCCGCGGGCAAGGTTGTACCGTCTTTTGGCAACAGTGACAAGAATGCGCCCGGCACAGCGACATCTTGCGTGTTGTCTCCGCCGCCAACCACGTATCGCAGCACCGGCAGCGGGAATCCAGCGGCGGCTCCGCTGTTGACGGTGCTCAGTCCAGCGCCGACGGCTGTCAGGTCGGAAGTGTTCAATCCGTCATCCGAAGCTTCAATCCGCAGCAGGATCAGGTATTGCCCCGGCACCTGGGTCGGCAAACGCGAAGTGTCCGGCCCCGTCAAAGTGTAGCGCCCACCGGAAGAAAGAAAGACATTGAAGCGGCTGATTTGTGTGAAGCGGGCTTGCGTGCCGCGCTCTTCCACAGGCAGCGAGGCTTCTGTTAATAAGTCGCGCTCATCCGGCAAAGGTTCGCCGGGACGAACAACTTCCCAGCGTCCGCGCAAACGGCCAGAGCCTGTGTATTTGATTTCCGCGCGAATTGCCGGAGGTCTCTTGCCCGGTTCGACGAACAGAACTTGCGGTTCCTGGCCGCTGGCCGAAATGCCCGTGCTTTGGCCAAAGCCAAGCTGAACATCGGTCAGCGAAAACGGCGCGGCGATTCCGTTGCCGGTCAACCGCATGGTGATGGCTACGAACTGATCCACGCCGCCGCTGGGACTGGTAAACCGGCGAACATAAAAGAACCGTGAATCCTGCCCGGCTGCGGCGGCTTGATAGGCTTTGCGCGCGACGGAAGCCGGAACCGAAACGACATCGGTGTAGCCATTGGTTCCGCTACGCCGTGACACATCAAAGCGACGCGGCAACGTTCCGTAAATCGTCCCCGGCACGCAAGTGGAGCCGATGGCAGACGAAGCCGGTTGAATGTCTCCGCACCAGAAGGTTTCCGCTGGCGTGTAATCGCCCAGATTGCCGTATGTCAGAAACACCGTCGTCGCGCCCTGGCTGTAAACATTAACGTTCGTCGGATTGACCCGGATTTCGTTCTGCGCCAACGCCGACGCTGCCAAAACCGCAAGCATAAAAATTGTTGAGATAAATCTTTTCACGGTAGCTCCCTATCGGTGGTCGGTGGCCGGTGCCGGTGGTCGGCGGCAAACCGACAACCGATCACCGCTAAAAGAAGATGAAATTCAGCCCGGTGTTAAATGTATTCAGCTTCGTCAGGTTGTTGATGTTTTCGACGAAGTTGTTTGTCCGCGCGAACCGGTTCGAATAACGAATGAAATACACCACCTGCGATTTTTTGAACTTGTTTTCGCTTTCGCGCGTCAGCCGGTAATTCCACTGCAAATCGAATTCGTTGTTGCGGCTGTTGTTCGTCCGCCGCAAATCGCCCGCGCCCAAGGTTGCAAAGGTCGCGTTGACGGTTTGCCGCGTCGTCGCTTGCCAGTTGGCAACAAAACCGAATCGCAGTGTGCGGTTGGTGTTGGCCTGTTCGCGGTTGTTGGCGTCTTCAAAGTTCAAATCAAAACTCAGTTCCAAGGTCGGCTTCGGCGTCCAACCGAAACTGGCCGTGTGAACGAAGTTCTGTAAGTCGGCAATTTCCCGGCCAATGGCGCGGTTGTCTTGCAGCGTGTGGTTCAGCGTGTAAGTTGCGCGAAAGTTGTCTTTGAACTGCCATTCGGCGGTGATCGCGTGATTGATGTTCGCCTGATCGGGGATGGCTCCAGGTTGATCGAACCCGCCGCCAATCGGAACGAAATCCGCGAAAGCACGAACGCGCTCAAAGGTGTATCCGATGCGCGGCAGAAACGGATTTGGCGTAACAGCCGGTCGCAGCCGGAACAGATTCTGCGTCGGCGCGTTGATGGCAAAAGCTTCGCGCCGCGTGTTCGTCCGCAGAATCGTTTGAATGCCCGCCAGGTTATCGTTGAACTGTGTATGCGCGGCGGTGAAGGTCAGGTCGCCCAACGAACCGACAAATTCGACGATGTTTTGATTCAAATCCGGCTGCGCCGCCGCGCCAATACTTTTGAACAGCGGATCCACGCGTTCGTGTTTGACGTTCAGCGTCAGGCTCAGCTTTTTCGGATCAGGCAACACAGCAGCGGCTTGCGCCGTTGTGGTTTGCTGGGCCGCTTCAGCAGAAGCAGGTTGTGCTGTTTGCGCTGCCGCCGGTTTCGGCTTCACGAAGGAAACCTCTTTTAACAGGTCAATGCTGCCTTCGGCGTAACGGGCGTTGCGCGTGGTGATCTGAGACTGAACAACGTTGACGGCGTTTTGATTCAACAGCGGATCGTTGGGATTGAAAAACTGGCTGCGCGTAAATCCGGCGTCCAGCCGCAAGCGTTCGGTTTTGTCTTTGGTCAGCATACGAAAGCTTGCGCCTTTGCTGCGTTCGCTGTCGTTGATGTTTCCCTGGTTGAAATTTTGCCGATTGGCCAAAAACCAGGCATCAACGGCTCCGGTTTCAAACCGCAACCCGCCGGGACGTTTGGAGAAAACTTCCAAGCCCACTACGCCGCCGTACAAGCGATGTTTCTGATTCGCCAAGCCGAAAAAATTGTCGAAGCCGACGATGTTCGTCGAATTCATCGCCACCAGTGAAACGTCCACATGCTGGCTGATCGGCGAGGCGATGGTGAAGCCTCGGCTGGAAAAGTTATTCAGCAAATGCCGCTGTGCGCCGATGCTGGAATGTCCAAGATTGAATTTGCGCGTGCCGTGCTGAAGCTCCATCAGATACGACGACAGTTCGATTTTGCGGGCGTTCGCGCCCTGTTCGGCGAATCGCAAAGCTTCGTTGCGAAAGCTTGATCCGACAAAATCGAACTGATGTTTCATGTTGAATGTGCCGCGCGCCATTTCGCTTTTCCAGGTTCCTTGAATCGTCGCGTCGGCAAAGGTAGGCCGTTCCGGTTTGTTTGCATCGGGAAAATGCGTTTCGGCAAATTGCGATTTGAAGCCGATGTTCAGCGAAGGAGCCAAATCGAATTTATCGAATCCGAATCGGCGTTTGACAGGTTCGGCAGCCGCTGGCGTTTGCGCGGCTGCCTGCGAAGCGTCGGCGGTCTGGGTTTGAAGCGGTTGAGCCGCTTGTTCATTGCTTGCCGTTTGCGTCGCTTGTTCACCGTTCCCAGCTTGAACAGTTTCAGCCACGGTTGGCGCAACTGTTTCCGGTTTGGCTCCGACTTTCAGCTTGAAGCTGGCGACGGTTTTCCATTCGCCGTTTGGGGCGGCCAAATAAACCGTCAAGTCGTTTTCGCCAGCGGGCAATGGAAACGGCCTTGGCGAATACTTCAAACTGGTTCCTTCGACGACGAACAAATCGGTTAAATCGGTTGAGCCGACAACGATGGCAATCCGGCCTTCTGTTGGCGAAACCGGGCGATTTAATGTCAGTTCAATTGCGTCTTCGGCAGTAACGGTTTTGCCGTCAAAACCGGCTTGAACGGTCAAATCCTGAAAGCGATTGGCGCTTGCGCTCTGGCTGTAGCAAGTCAGCAAGAGCGCAGCGACCACGCAAAGAGCGATTGCCGTCACGGGTGAAAGACCGGCAAGAATGGTTTTGAGAAATCCGCGCATTTCAGTTTCTCCTCAACAGCACTTGAAGTGCGGCGACTTGTCGCAACTTTTGTTCATCATCAAAAAACTATGGGCGACTCGGCGGCTTTATTCAGAACAACAAAGCTGCGTCCAGCGATACCACTGGCGAATTCAAACACCGGAAAATTACCCATTTGCCATTGCCCACTACGCACTATTCGACAGGTAAAAAGACTCTCTTTTACCCGATCAATTAATGGCTAATGCCAAATGGTTAATGGTCAATTCTGAACTCGCCAGCAGTGCCTCCAGCCGCAGCACTCCAAAAAACATTATTTCTTCGTTCCGGCGTTCGCAGGAATCGGGAATGCGCCGCTCTTGCTGGCGCGCGAAGTTCCCTGGCCGCCATCCCAAACGCATTTGCCCATCAGGCTGAGCGTGTATTCGCGGGCGAACACGTCGTTGGGCATCTTCAGCATCAAGGTGCCGGAGGTCATTTTTTCGTTGAGCATCATTTTGACTTCGCTGGTGGTGCCGTCGGTGTTGCTGGTTTTCAGCACTGCTTCAAGGGTCATCAGGCGCGCATCGCCTGCGGTTTTCCATTGCACATCAACCGGAATGACACGGCCGTTTCCATCGGGCGAAGGTTTGGCCATGGCGTCTTTTTTGGTGACGTTGACGATGGTGATTTCGACCGGAATGCTCGATGTTTTCTCTTTCTTCTTGCCCTGCGCCAGTGCGGGCAGAGCCATCAGTGACAGAGCAACCATTGTGAACAATGCGAACTGAGTCATTTTGCGAAT
>CAYLJQ010000025.1:0-9503 GCA_964383955.1 uncultured Heliomicrobium sp.
CAGCGTGCCGTCGAAATCGAAAAGAATCACTCGCGGCGGATTTGTGCATTGATTGCTCAAGTTGCTAGACTCGCTTTCAAGTTAGATCAATTTCAAGGAGGAAGCTTCGCGCTTCAGTACCAGCGGGCGAGACGCCCGCTCTCCCAGGAGATTACCACATGCCCGTTAGAGAAATTCTGCTGCTCGGCGATCCGCAATTATGGCGTCCGTCCGAAGCCGTTACCGATGTTCGCGCAACCGAAACCAAAGAAATCATTTCCGATCTTGCTGCGACGCTTGAAAACTTTCGCGCCGGTCACGGGTTTGGCCGCGCCATTGCCGCTCCGCAAATTGGCGCACATCGCCGCATTCTGTTTGTGAATATGCCCGGCTTTAATGGTGCTGGCACGTTTGGGCCGACGCCGCTGATCAACCCGCAAATTGTCAAAGCCAGTTCGGAAATGATGGAGCTGTGGGACGATTGTTTTTCGTTTCCTGAATTGATGGTGCGCGTGCGAAGGCATATAAAAATTGATGTCGCGTATCTGGACGAAAGCGGCCAACAACAAACCGTCACGGCGCTAGGTGATTTGTCGGAATTGTTGCAGCACGAAATTGATCACCTGGACGGCATTCTGGCGACAGATCGCGCCATTGATGAACGCAGTTTCGCGTTGCGGTCAGAAGTGATCAAGCAACCATAAGCCTGGAAATTCTTGAATCAAAAAAGCCACAAGCCGGAGACTTCTCTCCGGCTTGTGGCTTTTACAGCTTTTGATCAGCCTTGCGGCCATCTTCAAGCATTACGGAGCAAAACTGCCGGAGACATCAACCACCACATGCGTTGATGTCAGGGCGTAAATTTTGAATGCTCCGTCGGCCCCCAGTCCAACTGTGAAGTGCCGGTTAAAGTTCACGCCTGCCGCGAAATTCGACGTCGCCGCATTGGGACGTGTCGCATCGCTAGGCCAGAACGTCAGGAACCCTTGCGCCGCTGGGGTGACAGTTGTCGCGTTGCCAACGATGGCCTTCGCCGTCGCCGGAATTGTGCAAACACCGCCTGCGGCTTGCGGAGTTTCGGTCGTTGCCGGGATTGCAGCACCCGGCGTAAAGCAAGCCGGTTGACCGCTACGTGTGTCCAGCAACCGGGTTGGAGTCATTGGGCTAAACAACAACCCAATGCCGACCGTGTCTGAAGCGTCTGCGCTGTAATATCCCAGCACATCCACGACCAGATTCGTTTGCTGCAAGCTATAAATCGTGAAGTTCCCCGACGGTGATAAGCCCACGGTGAACGGCGAATTCAGCGTTTGCCCGTTCTGATAATTCCCGCTGGCAATCAGCGGACGTGTGGCGTCAGAGGGGAACAAGGTCAAAAACCCTTGTCCCAATGGCCCAACCGTTGTGGCATTGCCCACCAAGGCCACCGCCGATGCGGGAATGCCGCAAATGGCGTTGCCTTGTTGCAAGAATTCCGTTCCCGCCAACAATGGAGATTCCGGCGTGGTGCATGCCGTTTGTCCCGCGCGCGTATCAAGCAAACGAACCGGCGCAGGCAGCGGATGGAAGAACAAGCCACCTGCTCCCGGAGGCGCAAAGTAACCTGTGATGTCCACCACGACATTGGTTGTGCTCAAGCTGAAAACCTTGAACGCGCCGTCTCCCGCTCCCAAACCGACGGTGAAGACGTTATTCAAGGTTTGCCCTGCTTGATAATTCAAATTCGCCGCCTGCGGTTGTTTGTCGGTGCTCGGGTAAAGGGTTAAAAAGCCCGACGCGACTGGCCCAACCGTCGTAATGTTGCCGGTAATTGCCGCCGCATTCGCCGGAATGGTCAACGAATCACAAACTCCGCGCGCCGGAACCGTCAGCGAGCTTCCCCCGGCAATTGGAGTTTCCGGAGCCTGGCAGGCAGTCGCGCCAACTCGCGTATCCACCAATCGGACCGGATGCGCCAGCGGGTAAAACTGCAATCCAGTGCCACTGATGACAACGGTATAGGATTGTGTGCCCGCACAGCCAAGGCTGTCTGTGCCTTTGATTGTGAAGTTGAATGTGCCGGTGGTTGTTGGCGTTCCGGTCAGATTCGTTCCAACAATGTTGACGCCGTTCGGCAGCGTGCCCGAATCCAGCGTAAACGTGTAACCAGGCGTTCCACCGGATGCGCTTAATGCTTGCGTATACAAGGCGCCAACAAAGCCATTCGGCAATGTCGCCGGGTTGACCGTAATGGACGGGCAAACGACGTTCAGCACAAAGCTGGCATCGGTAAATCCTCCGGCGCCGCCGCAATTATCCGTGGCGCGGATGGTGATGGTGTAACTGCCTGCCGGAACAGTGTTCGGCACCGTCACCACGCCCGTTGTGTTATCCACTGTAATTGTTCCTGGCGCGGTGGATGGCGTCACGTTTTGAACAACGATGGTAGCCACGCTGCCGTTGTCGCTGGGTGCGGTTGCCGGACTGACCATCAACGATTGCCCCGGAACGACTGTTTGCGGACTGCTGTAGCTCAAGACCGGCGGCGTGTTGGCAGTCACCGAAACGCTGATCACTGTGGTGGCTGTCAATGTGGCGCTGTCAGTAACCTTGAGCGTGAAGCTGGCGTTGGAGGCCGCGCACCCAGCAGCGACATCGGCAAAAATTTTGCCCATCGCATCCGGATTGATGCCGCCTGCTCCCCCGTTGCTATCAGTCAGGGTTACTGTCACGCCATTGTTTGTCGCGGCATTGCCGAAGTTCATGCCACCGTCGCCGCTAACCTGAACCAGCAGGGTGTTCGCCGCGTCTTCCGTGTCGGAAGCCAGTGCGAGTTGAGAGTTGCTGGCCGGGCTCCCCTGCTGACGGGATAGCATAGCGCCCGCCATGACCTGCGGCGGAATTTGCGCAGTCAGCACCACATCGTTGCTGTTGCTGCCGCCGGCATAAGTGATTCTGAAAAACGATCCGCCAGATGCAAAAACGGTCCCTTCGGGCAGGCCGTTAAAGGTTCCACTCACCGCATCGGCACCATCATTGGTGATGATTGTGAAACTGGTTCCGCCAGCGGGCGCAAAACTGTTGACCAGATTCAATGTTGCGCCGCCAAGATTGACGGTGCCAGTAACTTCAAGTTGATCGTGTCCCGTTCCGGGCCCTGCATTGCTAACGGTTTCAATGGCTAGGATCGAACCGCTGCTCAAGGACAAGGAACCGCTGCCGATAACTCCCGGACTGAAGCCCGGACTGACTGTCGCGCCAGCGACGCTTGTGGTGAGCGTGCCGTTGATGATTGGCGTGCCCAGCAAGGTCGCGGCTTTGTTGACGTCAACGTTTTCCGTGTAGGTGCCTGTCGGCACTTTCACCGTTCCACCAGAGTTCACAAGATTGATGCCTTCCTGAATTCGGCCTGTGGCTCCAGTTTGAGAGTTGGAGGCGATGACATCCAGCACGTTGAAATTGCCCTGGAAGCCAAACGTCCCTCTGCCCAAAGTCGTTTCAACGTTCGTATCTGTGCCGACATCCAATAAAGGAGTCAAGTCAAAATTCGCCGACGCCGGTCCGGCGATGTCAGGCTGGCCGCCCGGAGGTGTAGCAGTACCTCCGACAGTAGTGGGAATTAACGCGCTATAGCCCGGTTCGGTGCTGTTTGCGGTGGTGACAATCGGCGCATTTGTGCCGAACCAATTGGCGCTGAAATTCTTCAGATTGGTGGTTCCAGGCGTTGGAATAAAGGCACTGGATTGCCGATCAACAATTTGCCCGTACCAATTGCCGCTAAGGGTGTTGTTGCTAAACGTGCAGTTCAGCGCTTGTTGTAATGGGGAGTTGGAAGCTCCCGCCGTCGCGTCCAAAAAGAGGATGCCAACCGTCCAGTTGTTGGTGATTTCGTTTTCCACCACTGTCAGGTTGTCGGTTTGGTTGCGAAAGATCAATCCGGTGCGATTGTCCGTAATGACGTTGTTGCGAACCGTATGGCCATTGCTGTTGTTGATGTCAATGCCGGATCGGTTTTGCACGAAAAGGTTGTCGTGAATGTTCGCGCCGGTGATGGCCTGCCCCTGAATGGAAACGCCCGCGCTATTCAGCATGGGATCATTCCAGGTGGCAACCGTATTGCCTTCACGCGTGACTTTGAAGCCTTTGAACTCAACATTGTTCGCGGTAATCGCCACGGTGGAACCGGAGCCGCCAATCGCGCCCGAAATCACGCTGGTGACACCTGCGCCGCCAACGATCATGGTCCGGTTGATATTGACGTCTTCGATGTAGGTTCCGGCATACACGACGACTTCACCGCCGGTGGCCACAGCGTTGACACCGTTTTGAATCGTGGCAAAGGCATCGTACCCAAAGCTGGTAGCCGGTCCGCCTCCGTCAGGATCGGTTCCCGGCGTTGCCCCAACCCAGTTGTCGTCCACATAAACGATCAACGGCACAGGCAAAATCGTGAATGGATCGCTCAACGCCGTAACCGCGCCGGAACTCGCCGTCAGTTTTTTGCCGCTTCCCGCCGCGTCAATGCTCAGGTTATTGAACGTTGCAATGCCCGATCCATTGGTGATTTGTGTCAGCGTGCCGTTGAGCGTTCCCGTGCCCATTGAAAGCGACAGGGTCACGGACACGCCGGAAAGATTGTTGTTAAACGCGTCTTTGGCCTGCACGGTCACGGCTGGCGTGATCGTTCCATTGATGATCGTGGTGGTCGGCTGTTGCACAAACGCCAGCGAAGCCAACGGGCCTGCGGTGATCGTGATTGATGTGGAAACAGTCTGGCCGTCCATGGTCGCGGTTCCGCTGCCTGCGCCCGGAATTCCGCCTGCGGTAAACGTCGAACCAGCAAGCGCGCTGGCCGTTGTGGCGCTGGTCGGCAATACCGTCCCGAGCGTTCCCGCAAATCCAACCGTCACGCCATCCGGGAACAAGCCCATCCCCATCAATGAAGTGTCCACGTTGTCAGAATTCTTTTTTAGGCTGGCAGTCAAGGTGGAGTTCGCACCAACTGCAATTGTCGAAGGCGTCGGAGTCAAATCCAGCACCAGCCAGGGATTGGAATCCACGCTGCCACCGCCCGTGTTGCTGACGCCGTTTATCGTGCCGGTGCAACCCGCGCCGGTCGCGCCGGGACCGAAATTGCATCCCCACCAGTTGTTTTCCGCGTTGATCGCCTGACCGGTCGTGTGGCTGATGCCCGTGGTGTTGCCGACAAAACGGTTGAATTTCAGCGTTGCCAAGCCTTCGCTCTGAATGAGAACGCCGGTGTTGTTGCCGGTGATGGTGTTACTGATAAGCTGCACCGGCTGGTTGCTGCTGAAGTCCCCCCCCGCCAGCCACTCGAAACCGACGTTGGCACCGCTCACAGTGTTGTTCTGGTACTTCACCGTCGTCGTCAGCGAGGAGTGCGAGGTGACGCGGAAACCGACTTGCAGATTGGTCGCCGGGTTGTTGCCACCAGCCAGATTGGTGAACGAGTTGCCGCTGACCGTGACGTTGCCCAGGTGTCCGTGTGAGTTTTCCCAGATGCCGCGAATACGCTCCGGACTCGCCGATTGCGCATTCAGCACGCGCAAAATGTTGTTCGTGATCTGCAACCCATCGTAAACATCCCCGCCGCTGGTGTTCGACTGCATGCCTATCTCGGCGGCGAAGTTGTTATTGGGTATATCGCTGACGGCGCTGCCATCGAACTCGATCGTGTTGCCGGAGATCAACTGGTTTTTGCCAAATGAGAAGTGAATGCCAATGTTCTGAAATGTCTCGGTCGGCACGGCCAGGTCTTTGGCAATCTTGATGTAGTTGTTTTGAATCTTCGTGTCCTTGAAAGCGTCCACAGCGCCTGCCGTGTCAAAGAACATGCCAATGGCAAGGTCGAAATCAACAAAGCGAATATTGGAAATCGTCCAGTTTTGATTCTTGCTGCCATTGAGCGAGTCGAAGAAAAACACTCCTTCCAGATCAAGCGACGACAGATCACCCGGCCCTTGAATCGTCGCATTGCCCAGAGCGTTTGCCGTAAAGGTGACATTATTGCGATTGGCCGGCACCAGAATGCTGTAATCGTCAAGATCGCCTGCCGCGCCGTTGCTGCCCTTGGCCCAACTGGCCGAGGCGTTGGTTTCCGCCCAGTTGAAGGTGCCGTTAAGAAGGATTGTGTCGCCCGCCATGGCAGCCTGAACCGCGCTGTTGACGCGCGTGTAATCGTTGTCAGCCGCGGTCGGCGTGCTGCCGGTCGCGCCGGTTGAACTGACCGAGATGGTGTTGGCAATAACATTGCTGAAGTCGCCCTGAAAACCATAGATTCCGCGTCCCATCACGGTTTCGACGTTGGTGTCGGTGCCGGTGGTCAGATAAGGCGTGATGTCGAAGTTCGCCGATGCCGGGCCAAGCACGTCAGGCTGCCCGCCCGGAGGCGTCGCCGTGCCGCCGAAGGCAACAGGGATTTGTGCGGAGTAGCCCGGTTCGGCGCTGTTTGCGGTCGAGATGAACGGCGCTGGCGTCCCATACCAGTTGCCGCTGAAATTCTTCAGGTTGGTCGTGCCCGGCGCTGGTAATGAACCGCCGCTCTGGCGATCAACAATCTGCCCGTACCAGTTGGCGCTGATGTCGTTGTTGTAGAAAGTGCAGTTCAGCGCCGTTTGCACCGGAGAGTTGGTTCCACCACTGGCATCAAGGAAAAGAACGCCAGCCGTCCAGTTGTTGGCGATGTAGTTCTCAACCACTGTCAGGTTGTCGGTCTGGTTGCGGAAGATCAGGCCGGTGCGGTTGTCGGTGACGACGTTGTTGCGCACGGTGTGGCCGTTGCTGTTGTTGATGTCAATGCCGGTGCGGTTGCCGGTGATGAGATTATCGTGAATGCTGGCACCGGTGATCGCCTGCCCTTGAATGGAAATGCCCGCCGAGTTGAGGTTGGGGTCGTTCCACTGCGCCACGGTGTTGCCCTCGCGGGTGATCTTGAAGTTTCTGATTTCGACGTTGCTGGCGGCAATGGCGACGGTAGAGCCGCTGCTGCCCCCAATTGCGCCGGAGATAGTGGTATTTGCAACGCCCGCGCCGGTAATAAGCAAGGATTTGTTGACATTCACATCGTCAACGTAAGTGCCTGCCGCGACGTTGACCGTATCGCCTCCGATGGCCAGGTCAACGCCGCGCTGTATGCTGGGGGTCGTAGTTGCTGGTGCAAAAAAGCTGTTCGGCGTCACATAAACATTAGCGGCTTTGACGCGGACAAGTCCAAGCCCACCAACGTCGCCTCCGTGCAAAATATTGTCTTCGATGGTGTACAACTGGGCCAATGTCGCGGTACTGGCGAGGATTCCGCCAAAGGTCGCTCCCGTAGCGTTTACAGGCGAAAGCGTACCCGGGTTCTGAGTCGTGGTGCCAAGAGCGATGTGCTCGCCGCCAGCGCCCAGCGTTGCGCCGAATTCAGCATCACCCACATTCAGCGTGTTGGTGACACCTGCAACAAAAAGCTGGTGTCCTTCATTCGCCAGAAGATCAACGTCATTAAAGCTGAAGTTGCTTACATCCGTGTAATTCTGGATGAAGAGGCCGCCGCCGGGACCTCCGGGCAGCGTTGCATGGTTGATGGGGCGCACGTAACTGCCGGTAATAGTAACGTTGTTCAAGCTGATCGTACCGGCTGGCCCAACGGCGTTGGTCCCACGGAACTGGACGCCGATGTGGGCTCCATTCGTGGCCAATCCATTTACCGTTACGTTTGTTAGTGAGGCGTTCCCATTAAAACCAAAGAGGCTCAAATCGCCAAAGCCGAGTCCAACCGGCCCGGGCACTGCGGGCTGACTGTAGCTCGTGTCGCCGTTCTGGGTGAAAGTCGTATTCAGGAAAGTGAAATTCGTTCCTGCGAGACCGACCGTGCCATTCGGGTTAAAAGACATCCCGATCTGGTCGTTACCGTTGAACTGCGAACCGCTGATATCGAGTCCGTCAACAGTGTAAGGACCTCCGCGAATAAGAAAACCCGTTCTGTTATTGGAGAACGTGCTATTGATGATGTCCACATCCGTGATGTTGTTGCCGCCTCCATTGTTGAACACCAGCCCGTGACCGACGTTGTTCGTCGAAACCACATTGTCAATGGTGAGAAAGCCGGATGGCGCAGATGTGACAAAGAGAATCCCGCTGGCAACCGTTGCGCCGACACTGGCTGAAGTTGCGTTTTGAAGTCGAACATCCTTGATCACCTGCCGGTTCACCGCGTCATCTCCGCCGACCGAATAATTTACAACCGGAGTATCAATCACGGCGCTCTGGATTATCGTGTCGCCGGCACCGGTGCCGCTGCCCGCCCCGTCCAGTGTAAGTCGTTTATTAATCGTCAAGTTTTCAGTGTAAGTGCCTGCTGCGACGTTGATGATGTCGCCACTGGACGCTGCGGTAATGGCCGCCTGAATCGTCGTGTGGTCGCAACCGACGGCACAAACCGTGATCGTGGCCATCTTTGCTCCAACTGATCTGGCTCCGATGGTGAAGCTGTACAGAATTGTCAGCGCCAGGACACTGACAAGAGCAATAGTTGTTATGCCAATAAGTCGAAAACTCCGCCTGTGTATGCGTACTTGAGCAAGTAATCTGTCAAACATCTTGATTTTCCTCAAAAAGGTTGGCCTTCCATGCGAGCAAGCCACAGGCTACGCCCGTAGCGCAACAACGCATGGTCTGGGGGGTTGCTTAGCCTTGAGAGAGTGTCGCCTGTTTAAGCAGAGGTTTAGGCTGACTCTGGTAAAGCTTAATTGTAATCGCGAAAAAAACGGTTATTTGTGTGCCTGTCATTAAGCTGATGCCGGTAAACTCATATGCAGGCTTCTTTATATTTGAGGCGCGACGATTTCACTTGGACTTGAGAATGAGGCAGATAATCGTCAGGCGGACGGATACTACAAGCGGTGTCGTTTTTCGTCAAATTCAACACTTATGTTCATGGGTAAATAGGATTTTTACGACAAGCTGGCGGCAATAACTACAACTTTACGCGCTGTTTCTAAAATACCCTGAAGCCTGTGCATAATTCCCAAAAGCCGGCCTGATCGTCAGCAAGCTTGCTGAGGATCAAAACCATTGAGTATAGTTGCCACTTAATCAACCAACTGAGATGAACAATCGGGCAAGAATTTCCAGTCCAACTCTCACAGCATTTTTCAGGAGATAACTTAAATCAATGATTTCGGAAGCCAATTCCGGCACGACGCCGACGGACTCAACAGGAGAAGCCACAACCAAGTCGAACTTTTTGCGCGACGCAATTATTCAGGACCTCGCCACGGGCAAACACGGCGGACGCGTCCAAACACGGTTTCCACCAGAACCGAATGGCTATTTGCACATCGGCCACGCCAAAGCCATCTGTCTGGATTTCGGGCTGGCGGATGAATTCGGTGGCAAAACCAATTTGCGGTTCGACGACACCAACCCCACCAAGGAAGAAACCGAATACGTAGAAGCCATTATGGAAGATGTGCGGTGGCTGGGGTTTGAATGGGATGGGCTGTATTACGCTTCCGATTATTTCCAGCAGCTTTATGAATGGG
>CAYLJQ010000025.1:9513-23468 GCA_964383955.1 uncultured Heliomicrobium sp.
GGCCATTCAACTGATCAAAGCGGGCAAGGCTTATGTCTGCGACCTGACCGCGGACGAGATTCGTGAACATCGCGGCACGCTGACCGAACCGGGCAAAGACAGCCCTTTCCGTGATCGCACTGTCGAAGAAAACCTGGATCTGTTCGCGCGCATGAAAAACGGGGAATTCCCCGATGGTTCCCGAACCCTGCGCGCGAAAATTGACATGGCTTCGCCGAATTTGAGCTTTCGCGACCCGGTGATGTATCGAATCCTTCACCAGCATCATCACCGCACCGGCGACGACTGGTGCATTTACCCGATGTACGATTACGCGCACGGACAGTCGGATTCGATTGAACAGGTCACGCATTCCATCTGCACGCTGGAATTCGACAACAACCGCCATTTGTACAACTGGTTTATCGAACAGCTCGGCATCTTCCCTTCCCAGCAGTTTGAATTCGACCGGCTGAGTTTGACCTACACCATCATGAGCAAGCGCAAGCTGCTCAAGCTGGTGCAGGAAAATCTGGTCAACGGTTGGGACGATCCGCGCATGCCTACGCTTTCGGGAATGCGGCGCAGAGGCTACACGCCCGAAGCGATTCGGGATTTTTGCGCCAGCCTGGGCGTTTCAAAAACCAACGGCATCACGCAGCTTCAGCAACTTGAGTATTACGTCCGCCAAGATTTGAACAAACATGCCGCGCGCGTAATGGCTGTGCTAAACCCGCTGAAAGTGGTGCTGACAAATTACCCGGACGATTTGGTCGAAGAAATGGAAGCCGTCAACAACCCCGAAGACGCCACTGCAGGCACGCGCAAGATTCCGTTTTCCAAAGTGCTGTACATCGAACAGGATGATTTCCGCGAAGTCCCACCGCCCAAATACTACCGCTTGTCACCGGGCAAAGAAGTCCGTTTGCGGTATGGCTACATCATCAAATGTGAAAGCGTGGTCAAAGATGCCGAAGGAAATATTGTCGAAGTCCATTGCACCTATGACCCTGATTCGCGCAGCGGCGGTGCCACCAGCAATCGCAAAGTCAAAGCGACGATTCACTGGGTTTCCGCCGCGCACGCTGTAGACGCTGAAGTCCGCAACTACGACACGCTGTTTTCAAAGGAAAACCCCGACGAAGTCGAAGTAGGTCAGGATTTCACCGCCAACCTGAATCCGAATTCGTTGGAAGTACTGACCGGCTGCAAAGTCGAACCCGGCTTGAAAGACGCCGTTGCGGGCAACCGGTATCAGTTCGAACGGTTAGGTTACTTCTGCGTAGATCCTGATTCTAGTTCCAGCAAGCTGGTCTTCAACCGCACAATTGGCTTGAAGGATACCTGGGCCAAGATCGAACAGCGGGAAAAGAAATAACCCGACGATGACAACGTTTTCCGCGAACGGCAGAGCTGTCTAGGCGTCAATGTTACTGAAAACGAAGAGAGAGTGGGCCGCGATCCGGCAGCCAACTCTCTCCTTCGTTTATTTAGCAACAGCACTTCCAATTTTTGCGTAGCCGATATTTAACTCACTCCCTGCCCTCGGCGGCTACAGACCTCTTTTACGCTCTTTTTTTTCCTGCTACACTCTGCCCCGGTTATCGGCTATTCCCAGGCCGATAGGCCTCCCCAAACTTATTTATTCAATGTTTTCAACGCTACTGGCCTCTGCTGGCAACGTAGAAGTTACCCAAACTCGTAATTCACGCGCTCACATAAACGGCTATCTCCCCTGGGAAAGGAGCACGTGTGAGCGCGCAAGCAGCAATGAAACCGATATTTGTTGAGACTCTCTATGATCATTTCGCGTGGACCAATGACGCCACCAGCAATTTCTGATTTTCTTTCCGGTGGCGGCGACATGGGCGCACGAATGCGCGCATTCGACTGGTCGCAAACACCTCTTGGGCCAACTGAGGCCTGGCCGCAAAGCCTGAAGACTGCCGTACGCCTTATGCTCAATTCGCGCTACCCGATGTTTGTCTGGTGGGGCGATGAACTGACGATTCTTTATAACGACGGTTACGCGCCAATCTTTGGCAGAAAGCACCCGGCGGCTTTGGGCCAACCCGCGCGGTATGTATGGTCGGAAATCTGGGAAAATCTGGTCGCGCAGGTAGATGCGGTGATGTGCGAGGGGCAGGCCAGTTGGAACGAAGAAGTTCTGCTCTTTATGGAGCGCAACGGTTTTCCGGAAGAGGTTTATTTCACATGGTCCTACAGCCCCATCTGGGACGAAACCGGACGTATCGGCGGGCTGTTTTGCGCCTGCACTGAAGAAACTTCGCGGGTTCTGGGGCGACGGCGCTTGAAAGCCTTGCGCGATTTAGGCGAGCGCAGCCTGTCGGAAGTGAAAACGACTGAACAAGCGTGTCGTGCAGCAGCGGCAACGCTTGCCGAAAATCCGCTCGATTTCCCTTTCGCGTTGATCTATCTGCTTGATGCAGACGGCAAACGCGCGCGGCTCAGCGAAGCGATCAACCTTGCCGCTGGAACCGAAGCAAATCCGGCAGTGATTCATATCGGCAGCAAAGACGATGTGTGGGGATTAGAGCATGTTGTATCAGCCAACCGTGGACACATTGTCGAAGATTTAGCCGGAAAATTCGGTCGCTTGCCCGCTGGCCCCTGGATGGACGATTGGACTCGCTCTGCGCTTGTGCTGCCGCTTGCGAAAGCCGGGGGGCAGGAATTCCCGGCAGGCTTTCTGATCGCCGGGATCAGTCCGCGCCTGGCATTTAATGACGATTACCGCAGCTTTCTGGAACTGACCGCGAATCAGCTTGCCGCCGCCATCGCCAACGCCAGCGCCTACGAAGAGGAACGCAAACGAGCTGAAGCCCTGGCCGAAATTGATCAGGCCAAGACAGCGTTTTTTTCAAACGTCAGCCACGAGTTCCGCACGCCGCTTACCTTGATGCTTGGGCCGCTGGAAGACCTGCTGCAAAAAGCCAACGGGACGCTGTCGCCAGAACAGCAGGATCAGCTTGGCGTCGCCCACCGCAATTCATTGCGATTGCTGAAGCTGGTGAACACGCTGCTGGATTTTTCGCGCATCGAAGCCGGGCGCCTTCAAGCCACATACAAACCCACGAACCTGGCAGCCTGCACGGCGGAACTTGCCAGCGTCTTTCGCTCCGCGATCGAACGTGCCGGGTTACGGCTGATCATTGATTGCCCGCCTGTGGGAGAGCCTGTCTACATTGACCGTGAAATGTGGGAAAAGATTGTTTTGAATCTGCTCTCGAACGCATTCAAATTCACCTTCGAAGGCGAAATTGAAATTTCGCTGCGACGAGCAAGCGAGGGCGTTGAATTGCGGGTGCGCGATACAGGCACGGGCATTCCCGCAGATGAATTGCCGCACGTATTTGAGCGTTTCCATCGCGTCGAAGGAGCGCGCGGACGCACGTTTGAAGGCAGCGGAATCGGGCTTGCGCTGGTGCAGGAACTGGTCAAGCTGCATGGCGGTTCGGTGCGCGCAGAAAGCGAAGTTGACCGTGGCAGCACATTGATCGTGACAATCCCGCTCGGTAAATCCCATTTGCCCTCCGATCGCATTCAGCATTCTCAGGATTCGCGAAAGCTCGATTCACCGGATGCCTGGGGCGAATCTTATCTGGAAGAGGCCCGCTGGTGGCTGTCTTCCGATTTAGAACGACAGGCAAACAGAAAAACTGAAGGGCAGGAAGCCGAAGAGGTAGCGCCGCCCGCCGTCCTTTCTGCTCAATCGGCAACGCGAATTCTGCTGGCCGACGATAACGCTGATATGCGGGATTACATGCGGCGATTGCTCAGTCAGAAATATGAGGTGATCGCGGTTGGCGACGGAAATGAGGCCTTGCAGGCAGCGCGCGGACAAAAGCCCGATCTGGTGTTAACGGATGTGATGATGCCGAAACTGGACGGCTTTGGGCTGTTGCGCGAATTGCGCGCCGACAACCGGTTGAAAACCGTTCCCGTGATCATGCTTTCAGCCAGAGCGGGGGAAGAGTCCCGCATTGAAGGGTTGGAAGCGGGCGCGGACGATTATCTGATCAAGCCATTTTCAGCCCGTGAACTGCTTACCCGCGTGGAATCGCACCTAAAGCTTCAAAGAATGCGGCATCAATGGGAAAAAGCCTTGCACGCTTCGCAGGGGAAGTTTTCCGCCGCGTTTGAGCAAAGTCCTTTGGCGCTGACAATCACCTCGCTGGACGATGGGCGGCTGGTGGAAGTTAATGAGAGTTTCCTGCGGCTTTCAGGTTACACGCGCGAAGAATCGCTGGGGCGCACGCCCCACGAATTGAAGCTGTGGGTTGAACCGGAAAAGCATTTCAAAGGTCTGGCTAAACTTCGAATTGGTGAAAGCATTTTTGGCGTTGAAGCGCGCTTCCGCATGAAAAACGGCGAGGAACGGGTTGGGGTAGTCGGGGCCTCAGTAATCGAAATCAACTCGCGTCCACATGTGGTCAGCTCCGTGGCCGACATCACCGAACGCAAACAAGCGGAAGAGGCGTTGCGCCAAACTGAAGATCGCTTTTCCAAAGCCTTTCACGCCAGCCCGCACCTGATGACGATTTCTACGCTGGCGGAAGGCCGTTATGTTGACGCCAATGACGCTGTGCTCCGCAGTTTGGGCTATCGCCGCGAAGAAATCGTCGGGCGCACCTCCGACGAATTAGGAATCTTTCCCTATCCGGAAGGGCGCGCCAGATTGGCCACCGCCTTGCATCATCAGGGACTGGTGCGCGATCTGGAAATTAATATCCGGGCAAAAGACGGCACGATTCGGACCATTTTGTTGTCGGCGGAAATCATTTCGCTTGATGGAGAAAAATGCATTCTCACCACGTCGAACGACATCACGGAACGCAAGTGGGAAGAACAGCGCCTGGCGTTGCTGGCGGAAATCAGCGAATTGACGCGCAGGCTTGAACAGCCGGACGAATTGTTATTTTCCGTCGCGCAATCTGTCGGGCAGCATCTGCAGGTTAGGCGTTGCCTGTTCAATGAAATTGATTTGGAACAGGACCTGGAAACGATTCACCGTGATTACTGCCGCGAAGTCGAATCAGTGGCAGGCGTTCATCGCATTTCCGATTACAGCCCTATTACTTCAGCCGAAATGCAGTCTGGAAAAACAGTCGTCAACCGAGATTCGCAAACCGATCCGCGCACAGCGGAATTCTACGAAGCGATCTATGCGCGAAACGGCGAACGAGCCTATGTTGCCGTTCCGCTGATGCGCGACGGCCGCTGGGTGGCATCGTTATGGGCCAGCGATGACCGTCCGCGCAATTGGAGCGAACAGGAAATCAGTTTGCTGGAAGCTGTGGCCGAACGCACCTGGCTGGCGCTGGAAAAACTGCGCGGGGAACTGGCGCTGCACGAATCGCAAGCGCATCTGCAATTGACGACCGAAGCCGCCCAAATTGGCACCTGGCAATGGAATATCAAAACCGGCGAACTGTTTTGGTCGGCGCTCCACAAAAAGTTGTGGGGCTATCAACCTTCGCCCGGACCAATTTGTTACGAAACATGGGCAAGGCTGCTGGACAGTAAGGATTTGAAACAAGCAGAACAAGCCATCGAAAAGTGTTTGCATGGGCGGGAGGAATACGATGTCGAATACCGCATCACGCCGCTGGGCACATCGGAAACTCGCTGGATTCGCTCAATCGGGCAGGCTGTCTTTAACGATTCGCGAGAAGCCGTTTCCATGCTTGGGGTTTCATTCGACATTACAGAGCGCAAGCGGACGGAAGAATTATTATGGCAAAGCGCTCAGCAGATTACATTGATTGCCAACACCGCGCCGGTTTTTATTGCGCACTGTGACCGCCAGGAGCGGTTTCTGTTTGTCAATCAGCCGTACGCGGAACGATTCGGCCTGACGCCCGCAGACTGCACAGGCAAACCCATCCCGGAAATTGTCGGCGCGGAAGCTTACGAAAAATTCCGCCACTACATTGAAGTCGTTTTGCGCGGCCAGCGGGTTGAATACGAGATCGAAATTCCGTACGCAAGAATTGGCAACCGCTTTATGCACTGTTCTTATGCGCCGGAATTTGACCAGAATGGAAATGTCATTGGCTGGGTGTCGGCAATCACAGACATTACCGAACACAAGCAAGCGGAAGTCGCACGCGAGCGACTGGCAGCGATTGTCGAATCGTCGGACGACGCCATCATCAGCAAGGATATTCAGGGAATTATCACCAGTTGGAACAAGGGCGCGGAAAAGATGTTTGGCTACACTGCCGCGGAAGCCATTGGCCAGCCAGTGCTAATGCTGATTCCTGAAAATCGCATTGACGAGGAGGCAGAGATTTTAGAAAAAATCAGGCGCGGACAGACGGTTGATCATTACGAAACCATCCGGCGGCGCAAAGACGGAATCGAGCTTGGTATATCGCTCACCGTTTCGCCGCTACGAGACGAAACCGGAAAGATCATCGGAGCGTCGAAAATCGCCCGCGACATCACAGAGCGTCAGCAGGCGGAAGCAGAACGCGCCGTTTTGTTCCAGCGCGAACGGGAAGCGCGTGAAGAAGCCGAGACCCTGAATTACGTTGCGCGCAGCGTGGCCGGAGAGTTGGATTTGCAAAAACTGGTTCAAACCATCACCGATGCCGGAACCAAACTGACCGGCGCAAACTTCGGAGCTTTTTTCTACAACCTGGTCAACGAACAGGGCGAATCCTATGTGCTGTACACGCTTTCCGGCGCGCCGCGCGAAGCCTTTGAAAAATTCGGCCTTCCGCGCAATACAGCGGTCTTTGAGCATACGTTCCGAGGTCGAGGCATCATTCGCAGCGACGACATTCTTCAGCATTCGGATTATGGAAAAAGTGCGCCACATTACGGAATGCCCAAAGGTCATCTGCCGGTGCGAAGTTATCTGGCGGTGCCCGTTATGTCACGCAATGGTGAGGTGTTAGGCGGTTTGTTTTTCGGCCATTCCGAAGTCGGCATTTTCACCGAACGCGATGAACGCATCAGCGCAGGCATTGCCAGCCAGGCCGCCGTGGCGATTGATAACGCCCAGCTTTTTATGACCGTCCAGAAAGAACTGGCGCAGCGCAAACAGGCTGAAGAAGCGCTGCGTGAAACAGATCGGCGCAAAGACGAATTTCTGGCCATGCTGGCCCACGAACTGCGCAACCCGCTTGCCCCGATCCGCAACGCCGCGCAGGTGCTGAAGCTGATCGGCCCGGCGGATGCCAATCAACGCTGGGCGCGCGAAGTGATCGAACGCCAGACGCAACATCTGACGCGATTGGTAGACGACTTGCTGGACGTATCGCGAATCACGCGCGGCAAAGTCACGCTGCAACGCGAACCGCTCAACCTGACGACGATCATCAATCGCGCAGTCGAAACCAGCCGCCCGCTGATTGACACGCGCAAGCATTTGCTGACCATCACGCTTCCTGCGCAGCCGTTATACGTCGAAGGCGACCTGACGCGCCTGGTCCAGGTTGTCGGCAACCTGCTGAACAACGCGGCCAAGTTCACCGAAGAAAGCGGACAGATTCACCTGGAAGTTACGCAGGAGGACAATCAGGCGGTCATAAGCGTCCGCGATAACGGAACAGGCTTGTCCGACGATATTCTCCCGCACGTTTTCGATTTGTTTACCCAGGCGGATCGTTCGCTGGATCGTTCGCAAGGTGGATTGGGCATTGGACTGACGCTGGTTCGCAACCTGGTGGAAATGCACGGCGGAACGGTGGAAGCGAAAAGCGAAGGACCGGGTCAGGGCAGCGAATTCACCATCTGGCTGCCCGTAATACAAGAATTGGAAAACGGCTTGATGAATGAAAGCAGTGCAAACGACCTGGATTCTGCGCTCGCGACTCCAGCCCTGAAAGTTTTGATTGTGGAAGACAACGTGGATTCGGCGGAAATGATGGCTTTCATCTTGAAACGCGAAGGCCACGAAGTGCGAATGTCGCACGACGGGCTGGCGGCGCTGGAAGCGGCAAGTGCCTTCCGTCCGCAAATTGTGATCTGCGACATCGGCCTGCCGGGCATGAACGGGTACGACGTGGCCGCGCAACTGTTCGCGCAGGCGGATTTTATTGACACCATGCTCATCGCCCTGTCCGGCTACGGCCAGGAAGAAGATCGCCGCCGCTCCAGGGAAGCCGGGTTCAAACATCATCTTGTCAAGCCAGTGGATCCGGACGCCCTGATCGCGCTGCTGGATTCGCTGAAGCCGGATGGGCCAGTCAGGAAATGAAAGGAATGCAGTACACAGCAGCCATTTTTGGGTGCGTTGATTTTCGTCCAGCCTTTCGTTACGATTTTTCCATCCTCCAGGTCATCTAAACTGTGGCTGTCTTTCAGACGCTTTATTGTTTCCCCCCAAATCAAATGCTTTTTGCACTTCCCCTACCAATACAGAAAAGGAGAAACATGAATATCTGTGAGATCAAAAAAAGAACATCTATAACCCTGGCTTGCCTGACGCTATTGTTGGCGGTGACTTCGCAAGCTTTTGGACAAAGTTCAAGCGCGCAAAATACGCAAAACAACAAGCCCAGGAATTTAAGCATGCAATCCGTTCCAAACGGGTCGAAGGTGAAGTTCAAGGGCGTCGTCATTTCGCGTGAAGCTGATACCTTCACCATGCGCGACCGCAACCGTGCCGATTACCAGGTTTTGCTGACAGACAGCACAAGCATCAAGACGACCGGAGGCTTTCTTCGCTTCGGTAAAAAATATCCTGCAACGGATATTTTGCGAGGGCTGATTATTGAAGTGGAAGGACGCGGCGACCGACAAGGTCAACTTGTGGCCGAAAAAATCAGATTCAATGAAGCGGACATGCGAGCGGCAATTACCACCGATACTCGCGTGAACCCGGTAGAGGCAAACCAGGAGCGTTTATCCGGGCAGATGGATGAGCTGTATGCGGTCGCCGAAGAAGCCAGAAAAGAAGTGCGCGTGGCAAATGAGCGCATTTCAGCAATAGACGATTACGACGTGCAGGATTCAGCCACTGTGACTTTCAAAGTAAACAGCGCATTGCTTTCACCGGAAGCCAAGCAGCAACTTGATGCATTGGCGACAAAAGCTCTGGCTGCGAAAGCTTATATGATCGAAGTCGGCGGGCATACCGATTCGACTGGCAGTGAAGCCAAGAATTTCCAGCTCAGCCGCGCGCGCGCCGACGCTGTGATTCAATACCTGGCGGTGAATCATAAAATTCCGGTTCGCCGCTTTGTTTCGCCCATGGGCTATGGCAAAACCGATGCAGTGGCTGACAACAAGACTGCAACGGGACGGGCGCAAAACCGGCGCGTGGAAGTCAAAATGCTTCTCAACCGGGGCCTTAGCCAAAGCGCGTCAGCAGCGCAGGCGACCAAACCGTAAACGGATATATTTGCTGAAGCAACTTGAAAGGCTGGCACCTTGCCAGCCTTTCAAGTTTATGCGGCTTCTCCATCCGGGCTGACCAGCACCACCGTGTAACCATCCAAATCGCGCAGCCAGATTTCGCGGTGAGCCGGACCGCCGCTTTGCCCTTCCGGCGGATTCCTGTGCGGAGCCAGCACAATGGTAGCCTGTAACTCCATCACTCTTGCCACGGCGGCATCAAAATCATCTGTCTCAAACCACAGCAACACGCCATTGCCATATGGCTTGGCTTCCGGGTCTCCGATGGCTCCGTGATCATGTTCCACTTCCCAGTTGTGCAACTGCATAATCAATTCGCTGTCGGAAACCAGCCGTTCGTATTCCTCGCCGCCGTGCGCGCTTTGGCAATTAAGCAAGCGTTGATACCAGCGGCTGCTGGCTTCCACATCGCGCACGGCAATCAAAGGCTGCGGGCGTATTGAAGGCATTTTTCTCATGGTTCACCTCTCCTCATTGGCTCTTTATTGGCAATAGCGTTCGCAATCGGGCATCGCGCAAATACAAACCTCCCCAAGCCAACATGCCCAGGATGACTTGCATAAAAACCGGTTCGCCGATTCGCAGGTGCGTTGTAACAGCGCCGCCCATATACGCCGTCACCAGAATTGCGCCCAGCACGGCTGTGCGCGGAATGAGGTAAAGGATCGTGCAAACCATCTCCAGGATTCCAATGCCGAAAGCAAGCCGATCCGGATATCCCAGATGAGCAAATCCTTCGACGATGTCGGGCGGTTTCGCCAACTTCATAACGCCGCTGAACAGCAGCAACAACACTGGCAGCGCGCTAAGAATGTATCCAGCCCAAAGCATTTTCTTTGAGGCTTGAGCAGTTGAATTCCCTGATGACATAAAGTTCCCTCCAAATGTTTTCAATCAAATCTCAACCAATGTTCGAACCTTTTTAGATGGCGAGTTCGCATCCGCTGAGATCAGCTTGCACTTCGGTATACGGTAAATCGCGCCACCGCTTGCTGACGCGCGCGGTACAGTACCGCGCGCGTCAGCAAGCGGCTCCATACAATTGCAAGCCAATCTAACTTCGCACAGGAATCAACGCGCGCAACCGGGTATCGCGCAGATAAAGCCCTCCCCAAATCAGAATACCCAGATAAACCGGAAACAGAACGTGTGAAAACAACGGCGAGCCAATGCGTACATGAGTGGCGACCGCTCCGCCCAGATAACCGGTCAGCAAAATCGCGCCCAAAACCGAAGTTTGCGGAATTGCATAAAGAATGGCGCTGAGCGTCAGAACGATTCCCAGACCGAAAATGACGCTTTCCGGGTAACCAAGCTGAACCGTCGCTTCCACGACAAACGGCGGCTTTACCAGCTTCATCACGCCATCCATTAACAGAAAGAGAATGGGCAAAGCGCTGGCGATGCGTCCGGCCCAAAGCTGTCCCTTTGAAACAGCAGCATTTGGCTTATTCGATGACATACATTCCCTCCATTCCTCTGTTCATTGATCGGCAATGAACAGAGGAAACAGCTTTCGATCAAAATTGATGTTGATGATTTACGCCGGAAATCTCTGGGCGGCGCGTGCGCGTGCTTTGGCGGCTTCCTCTTCCCTGTTCCTGGGCGGAGAATTCGTCTCAAGCGAATGCAACAGCTTTTTCGAAATTGCGGCGACTTCCTCTATGGCAGTCAAAAAGGCAGCCTCATTCGCTTTCGATGGCTTGTTAAATCCGCTCAGCTTTCTGACGAACTGCACAGAAGCCGCGTGGATTTCATCGTCGGTTACCGGTGGATCGAAATTGAAAAGTGTCTTGATATTTCTGCACATAAGCGGTTTCCCGGTTTAGCTTTGGTTGGCTGCACTTGGGTCCATCCACATCAGTTCCCAGATGTGGCCGTCCAGATCCTGATACCCATGTCCGTACATAAAGCCGTGATCTTGCGGTTGATTGTAGGTCGTTCCTCCGGCAGCAACGGCTTTGCTCACCATTTCATCCACCTGTTCGCGGCTTTCGCACGACAAACAGATCAGAACTTCAGAGCTTTTGGTCGCATCACAAATTTCCTTGGGCGTGAAAACTTTGAATTTTTCGTGGGTCAGCAGCATCGCGTAAATGTCTTCACTGATGATCATGCACGTTGCCGTTTCGTCCGTGAATTGCGGATTGAACGTGTAACCGAGTTTCGTGAAAAACTCTATGGATGCCTTCAGGTCTTTGACCGGTAAGTTGACGAAAATTTTTGTAGCCATATTTCCTCCTTATGCTCCAGCCTGTTTCAGGCTCAGATAATGATCTCGTTGTGGTTTATCCAGGTGTTCAATTGCATACCGCAAGGCAGTGCGCGGCATTGTTGCGGCGTGCTTGTCTAAAAAGCTCAACAGCTTCTGGCGATCCACATCACCTGAGGCGCGCAGCATCCACCCGGTCGCTTTGTGAATTAAGTCTTCTTTGTCCTTCAGCAACATTTCGGCGATCTTAAACGTGTCGGCAATGTCGCGTTTCTTAATGAAATATCCTGATCCAACAATGGCGGTGCGCCGTTCCCAGATGTTTTTGGACTTGGCAAGTTTGTACAAAACGTCGCGCGGCTTATCGAACAAATACCCGCCAACGACATACGGCGCGCTGCGATCCACCAAATCCCAATTGTTGATTCTGTCGTGGCGTTTCAGGTAAAGATCGAACAATTCCTTTTTACGATCAGGCGGGGTTTTCTTGCTGCGCGCCTGAAAATCCATGATGCTGACCGCGCCAACTCGCGCTTCGTGAATCGGGTTTTCCAGCAGCTTTTCGATTTCGTCCAGCGGCATTTGAATGAACTCTTTGGCCAGCGCAAAAACCTGTCCCATGCGCACCCCGATAAATTGATCGCCTTCGCCGTATTCCCCTTCGCCGGTTTTGAAATACCGCAGAATCTTTTTCAGTTCTTCTGCCGAACGATAAGTTTTCAGCTTTTTCACAAACTCCGCTGCGGTGATTGCTGCTGCCATTTCGTCTTCCCTCGCCTGTGTTTTGATAAACACCAAATTCATTTACTTGAAGCGTGTCGCGCCAGGCGTCCTTCAAGATGCTTTTTCACGTCCGGCCATTCCGCCGCAAGAATGCTGTACATCACACTGTCGCGAACAGAACCATCACGCCTCGCCGTGTGATGACGTAAAACGCCATCCTTTTTGGCTCCCAACGCTTCAATCGCACGCTGAGAAGCAAAGTTGAAATTGTCCGTGCGCAATCCGACCACCTTGCAACCCAGCGTGTCGAAGGCGTGCCGCAACAACAGCAACTTACAACTGGTATTGACGTTGCTGCGCTGCCATTGTTTTCCGTACCAGGTGTATCCGATTTCCACCCGATCAATTGAGGCGACAATGTCGTGGTAGCGCGTGCTTCCGACAATGGAACCGCTAGCCAATTCCCGAACCGCCCACGGCAGCATGTGCCCTGCCTGCTGCCCCGCCAGCGCGTCCGCGATGTAACCACTCATCTGCTCCGGTTTTGGAACCGACGTGAACCATAGCTCCCACAGGTTCCCACTTTCCGCCGCGACATTCAGGTCTTTCTCGTGCTCCGGCGTCAGCGGTTCCAAGCAGATGCCGTAGCCTTCCAGTTTGACAGGATGAAGTTCGATCAAATTGCCCTCCGAAATAACAGGATTATTCCGACAGTGGTTTGTAAGTCGCCATGATGACGCCCGTGGTTGTCGTCTTGGTGGAAACAAGTTCAAGCTTGGCGAACGGACTGCCTTCCGTGAAAAGATGCTGCCCCGATCCCAAAACCAGCGGGTGGATGGAAAGCACGTATTCGTCAATCAGGTTGTGCTGCATCAGCGAGCGCACAAGCACGCCACAACCAAACACGCACAGATCAGCGCCAGGCTGTTCTTTCAGCGCCGCCACAGTCACTGACGCATCGCCTTTTAGAAGCGTGGAGTTTTGCCACGGAAGCGGCTCTTCAAGCTTCGTTGACACAACATACTTCTGAACGGCGTTGAGGAATCCCGTGAACGGATTGTCGGTTCTGTTGGGCCAAACCGAATACCAGTCTTCGTAGGTGTATCGCCCCAGCAGCATTTCCGGCATTTGCGACATTCCTTGGGCCGCGGAACCAGCCATAACCGGATCAAAGTACGGCGTCGCCCAGCCGCCGTATTTGAAACCACCGCGCGTGTCTTCGTCGGGTCGTCCCGGCGCCTGCATCACGCCATCAAGCGTCAAGTTCATGTTCACAACAATTTTTCTCATTGAAGTATCTCCTTGAATAAGGTGCAATCCCTAATTGATGACCTACTTCACTCTGGTAGTGATGGTTTTATATCCTCCGCCAGGCCACACCCAGCCGCCTGTCAAAGTGTTGCCATCGTCACCGAACATTGCCTTGTAATAGGCAGGCGATCCCTTTTCTCCGCCCCAAATCGTTAGCGTGTCGTCTTCCAGTTCGTAGACATAATCAAGCGTCAGGCCATCCAGAAAACTATAGACGCGAGTCCGAATGTCTTTGCTCGGCGCTTCGCCGAATCCTTGAAGATGACCGATAACTTCCAGGCCTTTGATCTTTCGCCCGCCGTGCAGCAGGTCAAAATGTTGTAGTAGGAAAAAACCTCCC
>CAYLJQ010000026.1:0-23146 GCA_964383955.1 uncultured Heliomicrobium sp.
AAACTTCCGGACCTGAAAGGTGACATCGGATTGTTGTATGCCGCCACAGCTTCGAGTGCCGAATGCCGAGCTTTCCTAACGAGATTTGTAACAGGCTTTGACAAACGTCGTCGATTCTTACCAGAAAGCTTCGCTTTTACCGCGAATCTTGCCCGCAAGATGTTCCAAGGCTTAGGCATCTTCTCTAGTGGGTAACTATTTGCCTTAGCTGCAGCACGGACGGCATTTACAAAGTCGTCATCTTCCGCCCTCTCCAGACTTGGCTGAGCGCGAAGTAACGCCTCAATAAGAGAGTTGATAGAAGTTCGGGCCATATAATCCTTCTCGACTTGAAAAACTCTGGCGAACGGGCTGGGGCATTACTGAAAGTTCGATGAAGTACTTATGCAGTTTAAGACTGAGTTATTGCGAAAACAACATTGTGCGTGCCCCCTGCCAAAAGTTTGTCTAGAAACTTGTGGATTCCACTTGCCCCTTCTGGCTTTCGAAAATCAGAAGAAGCGCCAGACTGAATTGGGAGCCGTCCCTTGCTTAAACGTTCGGTACCGAACGCAAAGCAGATACAGCACTCCAAGGCCGCCCGCCCAATACGCGTACATCCATCCAAGCGAGGTTCCGCCCGCAGGCGCAATCGTCAATCCCATTACCGCGTACAGGTACAAATGGACGAGGTAAAAGAACAACGCCGTTTGTCCAAAGACAAACAGCGGCTTTGCCCAACGTTGCAGCCTTGTCACGATGCGAGCGAACAAGGCCAGCAGCAGCAAATCCATGCCCAGCGTCAGCAGGATGTAAGCGAGGCTCGGCGGGTATTTCGTGATGTTCAGGAAGGTGATCCAGCTTGAGAAGTTGACCGGATGAATGTTGCCGAAGCCGCCTGCCAGCCAAACCAGCAAAAACAACACCAGAAAACCAAGGCCAATCAGCGCCGCTTTGCGGGGAATGGCGGCGGGATTCGCCACAATCCAGCGGGCGAAAATCAGGCCGAAGACAGCGAGGCCCAGCCAGGGAAGCAGCGGATAAAACACCTGCACGATGTTCGTGTGGCCGGGAATCAGCAGCAGACGGGCGAGCGGTGAATACAACTCGGCGACTTTGTCCGGGCCGGGAATCAATGTTTGGGTCAGCAACACCGCCAGCAAACTAATGCAGGCCAAAACAATTGCGTTCAGCCGCAGTAGAAAGGCGCAAACGATCATAGAAGCGCCCAGGCCATACAGCACGCCGAAGTGCAGCAAGACTTCGCCACCGCCACCGGGGGGCCTTGTTCCCAGCTCAGCGGCTGGCCCCAGCACCCAGGCGGGGTTTTCGATGAACAGTTGCAGTACGACGAGCAATGCGCCGCGCGTCAGAAAGTGCTTGCGGATGGCGCTGTCCATCCAGCCCAATTGCCTGCGCGATTCAGCAAACAGCATCATCCCGATGCCCATCAGGAAAAAGAATCCCGGCGCGCAGAAATGCGTCACGAAGCGCGTCAGAAACGGCAAGGCGCTAGCGTATTCGGGCAAAGGCTGGCCCCAGAATTCCGCTGGATGTTTGTGCGCGATGAAGAAACTGGCGTGATCCACGGCCATCAGGATCATGATCAACCCGCGTAGCGCGTCCAGATACAGCAGCCGTGGTTCCCTGTTTTCGGCCAAGGAAGAACTTGAAAGGATTTGGGCTGACTGCGCCCGACGATCCACGATGACTTCAGACATTGTGAATTGGGTTTCCCTTTTCAATCAGATTGAAAAACGGGCGCAGCCTAAAACTGAATCTTTGTAATGGCAAGCTTACTGATCCGCGCGAACCATGCGAACGCCAAATACTCCCGCCGTTTCATTGCCACCGGTAGCCTGGAAACGAACCGTGACTTTTTGCTTCCCTTTCACCAGTTCAGCCGGAACGGCATATTCGACATCGAAAAAGGTTTTGGTCGGGCTGCCGGGGCGATGACGTTCGATTTTCTGTTCGCCTACGCGCACGCCGTCCACCAGAATTTCCAGGCTGCGGTTGGCGCGCTCTTCGCCGTGATATGTCGCAATCAGCTTCAGGGGATGCGCGGCATCCACCGGCAGATCAAAGGAAAACCATTTTTTTGCGCTGCGGCCTGCGCGGCCTGCGTTGCGCACGGGCGTAGTTTCTTCGCCCTGCTGGTTGAAGTCGCGTTCTGGCTGCATCTCGCCGGGTTGCACGAAGCCAACGGTTGCCGCTTCCAATTTGCGTTGCCGTTCGCGGACAGCCAGCAATTCAACGGCTTTCTTGTCCCATTCGGCAGGCGTGAACAGATCGAAATAGACCGAATATGTGCGCCGGTGCAGACGATAAAACGGCACCAGTTCCACGTCCTGTTCGCGCCCAACGCCGGAGGTTTTGAAATTGCCCGGCTTGTCCGTCACGGCTTTGATCCATTCGGACAAAGGCCGCTCCGTCGTCACCAGCGAAGGAATGCTGATCGGTTGCGGAGCCGCTCCGCCTTGTCCACGGCCACGACCGCGTTCCGGCCCCAGGTCGCCAGCCAGCACAATCGGTCCCAGCATGATTGCCGTCACGCGCGGATTGTCCGGCAGCGGTTCCAGGCGAAGCTTCTTCGGCAAGGTTAGCGCCACCGTGTCGCCGGTTTTCCATTTGCGTTTCAGTTCAACGTAAGCGCCTGCCTGCGCAAGTTGCTTGACCGGCTGGCCATTTACCTTGACGGTGAAACCGTCACCCGCCCAGCTTGGACGGCGCAACGCCAAGGTGAATTGTTTGGCGGCTTTCAGCGTTAGCTTCAGGCTGGCGGATTCGCCTTCGGGAAAGGTGGTGTCCATCGCCAAATCAACGCCCGCTGCTTCCCACTTCGCCGTCGAAGGCGCGTAGATGTTGACCCACAGCTTGTCACCGGATTCGTAATACAGCCCGTCGCCGTGCAGCGCGTGGCTTTCCATGCCGGAACCGACACAGCAGGTGAAGCTGCGGAACATGTCTGCGTATTCATGCTGGACGCCGCGTCCAACCGGAACCATGTAACAGGTACGCCCGTCCGTGTTGTCTATCGAACCCAGAATGTGATTGAACAACGCGCGTTCGTGGAACTCTGCGTATTTGTTGTCGGGCTGAAGCGCGAACAGCTTCCGCGTCATTTTGATCATGTTGTAAACGTTGCAGGTTTCCGCCGTGCGTCCGTCAATGCGGTCGCTCAACACGTCCGGCGGGCCGAAGTATTCGTCTTTGCCGTGGCCGCCGGTGGCGAAGCTGTGATGATTGACGACGGATTCCCAAAAGAACTTGGCGGCGTCGCCATCGGCTTTATCGCCTGTGTAAGCGTAACGCATCAGCGAACCTTGAATCTTCGGCACCTGCGTGTTGCCGTGCAATCCATTCAGAATGTTCTTTCCGGCTGCCAGCGGATCGAGCACCGCGCGATGATCAAAGCGGTGTGACAGCGCCAGCCAGCGTTTGTCGCCGGTGTCAGCGTACAGGTCGGCCAAGACTTCCGGCATGCCGCCGAATTCGGTGTTCAGCATTTTCTGCGTCTGGGCGTCGTCCAGTTTCGACATGATGCTTTCGGCCCAGGCAGCGAATTTGATTTCGATCTCCAGCGCCGTTTTGTTGCCGGTGAACCGATACGCGTCGCGCAACCCGGCGTAGGTTTTGTGCAGCACGTACCAGGGCGCCCACAATCCATTCAGGTCAAACCCCGCCGAGCGGATGTTGCCTTTGGAAACTTCGATGAACTGTTCTTTGCCATTGGCCAGCGCGCCCAGATAACCGTCGCCCTGCTTGTCCTGCACTTCCTTCATTTCGCGGACCAGATAATCCACGCGTTCCTTGAAGCGCGCGTCTCCGGTCGCGGCGTACATCATGGCCACGGCGGAAAGATGGTGCCCGGCAATGTGGCCGGTCAGGTTGCGGCCATCGCCGTCCCAGCCGGTGTAGCCTTGCGCTTTGGGCTGCAATCCGGCGCGCTGCCGGTAAAACGCCATCATCCGATCCGGTTCCAGCTTCAACAGATAATCGGCGTCCAAATCCTGCGCAACTTTTAGCGGACCGCCCGTCAGCCGAACCGCCGACAAAGGCAGCGGACGCGCAACGTCAGGAACCGCATTTTTGATTTGTTGCGCATTGGCATTGGCCAAAACCAGAAGCGAGAGAATGCCAAGCTGAAGGCCCAATCTTTTGACTTGAATCAATGACATGAAGAACTCCGACTGGAATAAACGAAGTGGAGCGACCACGAAAATCGCTCCACTCTGGAATTGTGATGTTGAATTGTGGCGCAAGCCAAACCCCTGCGCCACGCTTCATTGCCCAATCAATTTAGAAACTCAGTGTTCCACGCAAATTGATTGTGCGGCTATTGCTCGGCGCGCCCACCACACCGAATGTCGTGCTGAACACGTTCGTGTCAGGGAAGCCCCAGCGCGGCGTGTTCAGAACATTGTTCATGCCGACGAAAAATTCAAAGCGGACTTTTTCCACGATCCGGAAACTTTTCGTGATTGAAGCATCCCACTGGAACGTGTTCTTGTCGCGCAGGAACAACAAATCGCCAAACTCTCCAGGCGTGGTGTTGGGCCGCAGGAACGACGGATTGGCGCGGCCATCCGGGCCAATCAGGCTGGCATCCACAGACAAGCGTTGCAGATCGGTGATGCCGGGCCGGTTCAGCCGCGTGCGTTCGGCGTCAAACAGTTTTTGAAGCTGTTCCAGCGTCACGCCCGAAGCCAACCGAACACCGTTGACCGCCGGATTGTTGCTGTTGTTGACAGTTGCGAACCCGCCGGTGATTTGAATGGGCTGCCCGGTGTTGAAGACAAATACCGAACCAATCGTCCAACCGCCAAAGGCCGTATCCAGCGCTTTGTTATTCAACGCCAGCAATTTTCCGCGTCCGATGGGCAGTTCATAGGTGCCAAAAGATTGAACCACGTGGCGAATATCAAACAGCGACGGGCGAACATTGCGTCCCGGATCGCGCAAGGTCACGTAATCCAAACTCTGGTTCTGGTTGTCTGCGGCCAGATTGGTCAGGCTTTTGCTGAACGTGTAGTTCGTTGACCAGTTCAGCCCCTTCGACAACCGCTGTTTGAATTCCACCTGCAAGCCGTTGTAGTTATGCCAGCCGCCGTTATCAATGAAGTTCATGCGTCCGGCGACAAACGGATTCAGAAGGAAAAAGTTGATCGGATAAGCGCCCGCCGCGTTGGCCGTCGGCAGCACGCGACCACAAGGACTGAAGGAGTTGCCGAACATGCGGCACACGTAGTTCTGGTTCGTGGCCAGTGTGTTTGCCAGCGCGCCCGCTTCTCCATTCTGCAAATTGGTGATGAAGGCCGCCGATTGATAGCCATTTCCGGCAGCAATCGCGGCCAGTCCGCCGCGCGCACCAAACGCCGCGTCGAATATCGGCGTCGCCACCTGTCCGGTGCGCCCCGTATTCTGGAAGCTGTTGACGCCCGCCGCCAGGTTAATCGCCAGATTTTGCTGGGCCGCCTTGAACTCGTTCAGGAATCCGTTTTCGAAGATGTTCACTTCGTTCAGATTGCTGGTGCGCCAAGCCAATCGGGATTGGTTGCCGACATAGCGAACTTCCAGCGAAGTGTTTTTCCACAGCTCGCGTTGAATGCCAAAGCTGTAATTTTGCGTATATGGCGCACGCAGATTCGGATCGAATCCGTTGATCGTGCGTGCAAAGGTTTGATCCGCCTGATTGATGGTTTTGCGGTATTCGGTGGTCGTGAAAGCGAAATTCGACACAGTCAGCGGATTCGCCGCAATGTCCGACAAGGTGTAAAACGCTGGCAGATTCGTCGCGCCCGGCTGGCCCGGAATCAGCGGCGTTGCGCCAATGGTTTTGCCTGCATTCGGCCCCAGGTTGGCCGCGAAAAACTGCGTGCCTTCGTCATAAACAATCGTCGAATATGAACCACGGAACACAGTTTTCTGTCCGCCCAGCAATTTGCCCAGGAATCCTTCGGTGAAGTTGGGGTTCCAGGCAAACCCGAAGTTCGGCGCGAAATTCAGCCAGTCGGTGTTGTACGGAACACGGCCCACTTCCAGCGTCGGATTCAAGTTGCCGCTCAAAGCTCCTGGCGTAAACAACCGCGTCGAAGGCCCAAACAAGCTGGCCAAATCCGGCGCTGCCGTAATGCTCTTGCCGTCTTTCATCGGCCCCTGGACTTCCCAGCGCAATCCGTAATTCAACGTCAAGCTGGGTTTGATGCGCCAGCGATCCTGCGCGTACAAACCGCCCATGTTGGAATTCGTCCAGGTGTAATTCTGTTCCTGCTTGCCGTCGTATTGCAGCGTTTCGGGATTCACGACGCGAGTGAAATTCGATGTCGCAACGCGCCCGGTCAGCAAATTGTAGAGCGCCAGCGGATTCGCAATTTCCGTGTTGACGATGCCGGGCATGGTTGCCGTTGTGTAAGCTTGCGCCGCTTGCAGCGGATCGCCCGACGGCGTGCCGGTTCCGTAGGTCGGAATTTGGTAGACGACAGCCACATCGTTCCACACTGTGCGGCGGAAACTGCCGCCCAGCGTGTACGTGTGCTGCCCGCGATTCATCGTGAAGGTGTCATACATCGTGGTGATGTAGTGACGGCCTGTTACGTTTTGCTGATCAATGAACGGAACCAGCGGATTGAACGGCAAGTTCCCACCGATGCGCAAGGGTTTGCCGTTGAAGGTGTAATACGGCCCATATTCATCACGAGTGTTGGTGTCGCCGCTGTGCTGCACACCGTAGCGGAATTCGTTGAAGATGTTCGGAGTAAAGGTGGACTGCAAGGCTCCGGCGTAAACAAAGTAACCCAGCCGGAACGGATTCGTTCGTTCGACTTCTTCCAGCGGCAGACGTTTTGCGCCCGGCTGCCAACTGTGCCGGTAATTCCAGCTAAAGGTGAATTGCTGTTTCGGCGTGATGAAGTAATCCAGGCGGGTTGTCGGGAAATATGCGTTCAGATTGTTGTCGGAATTGAACGTAAAGCTGTCCCGATTGAAATCGCTGTCGGGAACCTGCCGGGAATTTTGTGGAATCTTGTTGTTGATGGCCAGAATGGATTGCGCCACCGGATCAAGCGTCGTTCGCAACCCGCGCGCAGCAGCCAAATCCAGGACGTTGACCGTGCGCAACTGATTGGTCGTTCCGCTGACCACATACGTGTAAAGCCCGCGCTGCGCATCAGCCGTCGGCAACGAAACAGTCGTTGCAACGAATTGCGGGTTGTACACGCGTTCGTAGTTCACAAAAAAGAACAGCTTTTCTTTCCAACGGCCAAACGGAATCAGCGGCCCGCCAATGTTTCCGCCGTATTCATGGTTTCGGTTGTACAAACGTGGCAAACCTTGCGCGTTGCGCGTCCAGGTGTTGGCATTGAATTGTTCGCTGCGCGGTTCGTAAAAAATGCTGCCGTGATATTGGTTGCCACCGCGCCGCGTGGTGAATTTGATATTCGCGCCGCTTTGCGCACCGGAATCCGCGCCGAGGCCGCCGGTTTCGACCGACACTTCTTCGACTGCGCCCAAACGCACGGGAACAGTTGCAAAGAAGACAGTTCCGCCGCTTTTGAATCCGTTGGAAGCGTCATTGATTCCGTCCACCGTAACGTTGACCGCACCGCCCGCCAGGTTGTTGTAGCGCGTGCTGCCGCCTGCCGGAGGCGAAGCGCCGGGCGCAAGACGAGCCAGCGCCAACACATTCGAGCGATTGGCAACCGGCAATTGCGTCACGGTTTTATTTCCCAAAACACTGGCCACCAACTGCGAAGTAGTTTCCAGTGTTTGCGCGTCGCCACCGCTAACCGTGATGGTTTCGCTGGTTGCGCCGACTTCCATTGTCACGCGCACGTCTGTGGTCTGACTGGTTGAAACCGCGATCCCGGTTACACGCGCATTCTGAAAATTCGGCGCGGCAACGGTGACTTCATAAGTCCCGCTTGCCAAATCCGGGAACAGAAACGTTCCCTTTTCTGTCGTCGTCGCCTGCTTGGCGATTCCGGTTTTTTCGTCCTTCAGCGTAACGTTCGCGTTTGAAATGACAGCGCCCGTTTGATCCTGCACGGTTCCGGAAATTGAACCGACGATTCGTAACTGCGCGTGAGCACTAAGGGAAACCCAAAGCACCACGGCCAATAGTCCGACGATTTTGAATAGTCCTGAATATGTAGTTGGCGTTTTCGCCTGCGGTTTCATAACCAAACCTCCGTCCGAAATTGGGGCGGAATACCCCGGTTAGGTAAGTTGCGCTTTGAGACTGAGTCGTCCCAGCCTGATTGAATGTGTCCCAGCAAAACCGCTTAGTATGGTCTCTCACTCGAAAAGCTCGAAAGTCTGCATTTTCGCCAGCTTTGGCTTTCGTTTGATCAGTAAATGAGCAGCAGCGTGAATAAATCACTCCGCCCGGCAACTGGTCTTGTATCTGGTTAGGAAGGCTTGAATCGGGTTAGTGATGGGACTTCGGTGCAGTACAGGGAGCCGTAGCGACCGGGTGGATTTGGGATACGCAATCTGGAATTGGAGACTGTGCCCGGTCGCTACCGCTCTCGGTACTGTATTTAGGCAAGAACCTCTTTGATGACGCGTCCGTGGACGTCCGTCAAACGCATATCGCGCCCGCTGAAGCGATACGTCAACTTTTCATAGTCGAGTCCAAGTAAATGGAGAATCGTGGCGTGAAGCTCATAAATCGTCTTCTTGTTTTCAACGGCGCGATACCCGTATTGATCCGTTGCACCGACAACCGTGCCACCTTTGACGCCGCCGCCAGCCAGCCAGACGCTGAAGCCGTTGGCATTGTGATCCCGTCCGTCCATGCGTTCGGAAATCGGCAGCCGTCCGAATTCGCCGTGCCAGATAATCAGCGTTGAATCGAACAGCCCACGGCTTTTCAGGTCTTTGATCAATCCGGCAATGGGTTTGTCTGTTTCGGCGCAATGCTGCCCGTGATTGGTTTTCAAATCCCGGTGCGCATCCCAGCTCGGTTCAAAATTGCCGCCGCCGGAAAAGATTTGGACGAAGCGCACACCGCGTTCGACCAACCGCCGCGCCATCAGCGCCTGGCGGCCAAAGTAATCGGTCGGCTGTTCGCCCACGCCGTACAGTTTTTGCGTGGCGGCGGATTCCTTGCTGATGTCAATCGCATCAGTCGCATGCGTTTGCATCTTGTAAGCCAATTCATAGGAATAAATGCGCGCCGACAATTCGCTGTCTTCAGGGTTGTGATCCAGATGTTTTTCGTTCAGTTCGCGCAACAGCCGCAGCCATTTTTGCTGCTGTTCCGGCGTGCGGCCTTTTGGCGGGTGCAGATCAACGATTGGGTCGCCCGTGTCGCGGAACGGCGTCCCTTGAAATGCCGCAGGCATGTACCCATTGCCCCAATTTGGCGCGCCGTTGATCGGGCCGCCGCGATAATCCGTGAAGACAATGAACCCCGGCAGATTTTCGTTTTCGCTGCCCAGGCCATACGTCACCCAACTACCCACGCTGGGATGCCCGGCCAGAATGCTGCCCGTACTCATCTGAAAAATCGCCGGGCCGTGCGCCGGGCTTAGCGCTGTCATCGAACGGATCAACGCCAGATCGTCCGCGTGCTGTGCGACGTGCGGAAACAATTCGGAAATTTCCATCCCGCTTTGGCCGTGCTTTTTGAACTGCCACGGCGAAGGCATCAAGCCGCCGGGCGTGCCCATTGTCGCGCGCACTTCGCCGACACCGGTCATCGTTTCGCCCTGGTATTTCAGCAACGCGGGTTTCGGATCGAAGGTGTCCACCTGACTGACGCCGCCATAACAGAAAATCGAAATGACGGCTTTGGCTTTGGCTGCGAAATGCTGCAGCTTCGGCGCAAGCGGCGATTTCGACTGCGCCTGCGTCTCTGCCAGCAGGCCCTGATTGTTCATCAAATCCGCCAGCGCGACGCCTGCAATGCCGCCGCCTAGTTTTTGTAACAAATCTCTTCTGGAAAAGTACATAACGATCTCCGAATCAGTACCGCAACCGGTAGGAAGCGGGTACGACGACGCATCAACCCGCTCCCTAACAGTCAATGAGATTAGGGCAAGAGAATTGCTTGTGGCTTGGTGGAACAGGTTCGTAACCTGTTCCACTGCTTCTGCAGCACAAATTTCCTAAGGGACAGGTTACGAACCTGTCCCACCGCTTCTCTGCAAATTGCTTGCCTTAATCTCATTGCCCTACCGGTCGCGGTACCGACTTACTGCCGATAAACAAACTCGTTCAGGTTGAACATCGCCTGACAAAACTCTGCCAATCCATTCGGATTGCCATGAACAAACTCAATGGCTTTTGCCAGTTCAAACTGCGTCGGCACACGGCCCAGCGCCAGCCGGAAGGCGCGTTCGATTTGCGCTTTCGCATCTTCGCCTACGTCTTTGCGCAAGCGTTCGGCGAAAAACTTCGCTTCGGTGATGACGAAGTTGTTGTTCATCAACAGCAAGGCTTGCGGCGCGATGGTCGAACGGTTGCGGCGTTCGCAGGAATTGATCAGGTTCGGCTGGTCGAAAGTTTCAAACAGCGGATAGCGGATGCTGCGTTTGGAGTAGACGTACAAACTGCGCCGCCACGTCGTCGGATCGTCATCCGGTTTGCCGGGCCAGGTTCGTTTGGTGCTGGATTGAAACAGATTCGGATCAATGTATGGATAAATCGCCGGACCGCCCAAGCTGCGATTCAGATTTCCGGCGACGGCCAGAATGGCATCGCGAATGATTTCCGCTTCCAGCCGCACGCGCGGCATTCGCCAAAACAAACGGTTTTCCGGGTCAATCGCAATGTTCGCGGCAATGTCGTCGCTGGCCATTTGATATGCCTGCGAAGTCATCATCAGCCGGTGCATCTGCTTCATGCTCCAGCCTCTGCTGACAAACTCCGTCGCCAGCCAATCCAGCAATTCCGGATGCGATGGCGCTTCGCCCATTTTGCCGAAGTTGCTGGGCGTGCGAACGATGCCTTCGCCGAAATGATGCTGCCACAAGCGATTGACCATCACGCGGCTGGTCAGCGGGTTATTCGCCGCAACCAGCCATTCGGCAAAACCGCGCCGCCGGTAACTGGATTTCGCATTCGCGGGCGGCGTTGGAAACTGATATTCGCTGTCGCAGGCGACAGACAGCACCCCCGGCTGCATCACCGAACCTTTGGTATCAATGCTGCCGCGATGCAGGAAGTAAGAAGGCTGCGCAGTTGCGCCCGCTTCGCCGATGGCGCGCGCCGTTGGAAGGGGTTTGGGTTTCTGTTTGTCCAGTTCGCGAAGCTTCGCCTTCAAATCGTCGTGCTTTACTTTGTCCTCTGCGGACATTCGCGCAACGATGTCTTTTTCGGTCAGCCGCTGCGAAAGCGTGTCGTCTTCCAGCGTCTTTTTGATTTGCTGGACATTCAGCTTTTGTCCCGCAGTACGTTTGTCGGCGGGCGTGTTCCAGGCGATTTGCAGATATTCAGGCAGACGGCTGACTGCTTCGTCCACCAGAATTTTCAGGTACGGCGCTTCCAAATCCGACTTCGCCCGGCGGATCGGTCGTTGCAAGGTATCAATCCGCTGTGTTTCGACTCTATTCGCTGCAACAACATCAGGCGCAACCAGCGGATAGGCGACCGGCTTGGTGGAATAAAAGACTGCCTGAATGCGGTAATAGTCTTTTTGCGGAATGGGATCGAACTTGTGGTCGTGGCAGCGCGCACAGCCAACCGTCAAGCCCATAAACGTCAACGTGCTGGTGGTGATGACGTCATCCAGCGAATCCTGCCGTCCGCGTTCACCGCCTCCACCGCCTTCCGGGCCAAGCCGCAGAAAGCCCGTCGCAATCATTGCATCTTGGGCGTCTCGGGCGTCTCGGGCATCCTGGGCGCTCGCGGTGTCCTGGGTGTTCGTGGAGTTCTTGGCGTTCTGGGCGTTCGTGGTGTTCTGGGCATTCTGGTTCTCCGTTAGATATTCGTCACCGGCAAGCTGTTCCTTGACGAATTGGTCGTAAGGCTTGTCGTTATTGAAGGATTTGACCACGTAATCCCGGTAACGCCAAGCATCAGGCCGATCCACGTCGAACTCAAAGCCGCCCGAATCCGCAAAACGCACCAGATCCAGCCAATGCCGCGCCCAGCGTTCGCCGTAATGCGGGCTGGCCAGCAACTTGTCCACCAGTCGTTCCCAGGCATCAGGCGCTTTATCCTTTTCAAACGCTTCAACCTCTTCAGGGTTTGGCGGCAACCCCGTCAAATCCAGATACGCCCGGCGAATCAGCGTCCGCCGATCCGCGCGCGGCGAAGGCTTCGCGCCTTTGGCTTTCATCGCGGCAAACAGAAATGCGTCAATCGGATTCTTGTTCCAGGCAGGCACCGCAGCACGCGGCGGCGTTGAACGTTTCGGTGCCTGAAACGCCCAATACGCGCGCTCTTCCGGCGTGATGGGACGATCTTCCAGCTTGGCCAGTTCGGCTTTTGCCTTGTCCGGCGAAGCGGCAGCTTTTTCAAAGCCATCAAATGAAGCGCCCTCTTCAATCCAACGGCGCAGAATTTCAATATCCGCTTCGGCCAATTTTTTGCCCGGTGGCATTTCCGGCTTCAGTTCGTGCGTGACCAGCTTGATCAACTTGCTGGCGTCATCATTGCCAGCCACCAAAACCGGTCCGTTTTCGCCGCCAACCAGCGTGCTTTCCGCCGTGCGCAAATCCAGTCCGGAGGTTTTGGCTGCGCCGTGACAGCCCATGCAGTTTTTCTTCAGAATGGCGAATGCCTGCTGCGAAAGGTTCTGCGCCTCATTCCCTGACGCCGGCTGCGGCAGCCAGGTGGAAAGCGTCAGCAGCGTTCCAGCGCCTGCCAGACAAATAAGTTTTGCGTACTTTCGAATATTCATGACTTTCTTGTCTGTCACGTTTGTAGTTCCGCCTTCAGGCGGTCTGAGTGAGTGCTGCCGCCTGAAGGCGGAACTACAAACGCGTTAGCGAATGACTTTGCCTTTAATACCAACGACCTGCGCCGCCACCAGGTTATTCCCGAAATTGGTGAAGTCCTTGAACGTCCAGACGACTTTCTTGTCGCGGGTGACTTCGATCAGTTGCGGGTTTTCCGGGCCAGCATGCGTGTTGCCGATGATGATGTTGCCGTTGGGCAGCACTTGCAGCGTGGTCATCCACGCGAAGGTGATGCCCGGCAGTTCCTTGTGATCAATGCTCCAGACGATTTTGCCGGCTTTGTTCACTTCCAGAATGCGGTTGTTGTTGCCCCCTGCGATCAGTGTGTTGCCGTTTTTCAGCCGCACCGCGCCGAAAACTTCCACGCCGTGGCCTTCGGGGCCGTGGCCGTTGGAGCGCGGCCGGTCGCCGAGTTCCAATGCGTATTCCCAGACAATCTTGCCCGTACCGTCGTATTCACGAACCTTGCCTTCGCCTTCCTGACAGACCAGGTAATTGCCGTTGTCCAGCTTCCGCACCATGCGCGTGTCGCGGTGGGCGTTGGGTTTGGTGACGGTCAGCGGAACGACTTTGACGATCTTGTCCTGCTTGTCCACTTCGATCAGGCGTGTGTTGCCGCTTTCGGCAATCAAGGTGTTGCCGTTTTTCAGCCGCTGGTAGGAATGAATTTCGACCCGTCCGGTGTAGCCTTCTTTCGGCGTGGATTCGTGTTTCCAGACGACCTGCTTGTCTTTGCCGACTTCGACAACGGTGACGTAGCTGGTTTGAAACAGCACGTTGCCGTTGTCCAGCATTTGAATGTCATGGATTTCGCGGGCGTCGGGATTCGCGACTTCCCATTCGATTTCGCCTTTTTCGTTGATGATGGCGACGCGCTTTTTGTCCGCGCCCAGCACCTTGTACCCTTTCGCGCCTTCAACGGTTTTTACTGCGCGTACCGAAATGTCGTTAATGGCAAACAGAGTCAGCAGCAATGCGCAACCGAGCGCAATTTTGGCAAGTGTTCGTGTCAATGGAGCCTCCTAAACAAATTCGTGTGTTGAATTATTCGCCGGATTTGATCGCCAGCACGCGCGCTGGCTGCATCAACTTCTTTTCTCCGACTTGCAGCGTCACGGAGTATTCACCGGCGGGCACGGTTCGTAAACCTGCGCCGGGCCGAAATTCCCCGCCCGGAGCCGCGCCTCGCCCGCCTTCGCTTAAGTCCCAGAAAACGCGATTGAGTCCGGCTTTCGCTGCTGGCTCTAACGTGCGCACAGCCCTTCCGGTTACGTCCGTTACGGTCAGCGTAACTTTCTCTGTCGGCGCTTCTTTCAGATAAAAGGTAAACGTCATTCCGTTCGGCTCGTTCGGCGTAGTCATGAGCCGGTCGCCGTACAAACGATAGTTCCCAAGCGCGCCTTCGCGGCGGCGCGCTTTCGGTTCAAGGGCGAACAGGTGCGCGTCCATTCCCAGCGCCTGATTCAATTCGCGTAGCGGAGTGATGTCCGCGATCCAGATTCCCCGGCCATAGGTTCCGACAACCAGATCACCTTCGCGCGGATGCACGACCAGATCGTGAACCGGCACCACCGGCATGTTGCCTTTCAGTGCCGACCACTGCTTTCCGCCGTTCAGCGAAACGTAAACGCCTGCGTCGTTGCCGACAAACAGCAGGTCTGGATTTTTCTGGTCTTCAAAAACCACGTTGATCGTCCGCATCGGCAGGCCAGTTGTAATCTGCGTCCACGTCGCGCCGAAGTCCGTGGTCTTGAACAAAAACGGGCGGAAGTCATCCTGCCGGTGCCGCGATTTGGCAACGTAAGCTGTCCCCGCCTGATGCTGCGAAGCAAACACGCGGCTTGCCCAGGCGTCGTCCGGACCGCCTGCCTGCGCGATGGATTTGGTCACATCGTTCCAGGTTTTCCCGGCGTCTTTCGTCACCTGCACTTTGCCATCGTCCGCGCCAATCCAAATCACGCCAGCTTGGGCGGGAGATTCGGCGATGGTCGTGATGGTGCAAAACTGAATGGCTGCGCCGGGCGGACTGATTTTCGCAGGGTCGTTCGTGGTCAAATCCGGGCTGATTTCTTCCCAGGTATCGCCACGGTCGCGCGAGCGAAACAGCACCTGCGCTCCAGCGTAGATCGTCTTCGGATCGTGCGGCGACATCCGCAGCGGCGCAACCCAATTGAAGCGCAGAAGCGGTTGTCCTTGTGGCCGGGTGGGCGCGATGACTTTTCGTTCTTTGGTCTTTTGATCCAGCCGCGCGTGGCGTCCGAATTCCTGCGTGTTAAACAGCCAGCGGCTGTCGGTCGGATCAACCTGGTTGTACATTCCGTCGCCCGTGCCAACTGTCGTCCAGTCTTCAATGCCGATGCTGCCGGACCAGCCGTTGCTGGGGCCGCGCCACGATTCGTGATCCTGCAATCCGGCGTAAATGTTGTATGGCTCGTCCATATCCACGGTCAGCGCGTAGACTTCGCCGAGCGGCAGGTTGTTCAAATGGTCGCAGGTTTTGCCGCCGTCATAGGAAATGTATACGCCACCGTCAGACCCGGCGATCATGCGCTCGGGGTTCTGCGGATCAATCCACATCGTGCGAAAATCGCCAAACGCGCGCCGGAACGGGCGAGCGCTTTGAAAGCCTCCGGCTGCAAGCCCCGCCCACGTTTTGCCGCCGTCCGTGGTTTCGATCAGATTCGATCCGGTAATGAATGCTCGGTCGGGATTGTCAACCGCCACGCGAATCTGGTTGAAGGCATAGCCGGATTTGCGGCTGACATCGTCTTTGTCGGCGCTGACCTTTCGCCACGAAGCGCCGCCGTCGTCCGTGCGGTAGACTTCGCCGCCGATCAATGAGGGCCGACTTTCAGTTCCTGGCTTGGCGTTGCGGTTGTCCACCACGGCGTAAAGCGTGTTCGGATTTTTCTGGTACACATCCAGCCCGATGCGGCCAATCGTGCCGCCGGGTAATCCGTTTTCCAGCTTTTTCCAGTTCGCGCCGCCGTCCGAAGTTTTGTAAATCGCGCTGCCGGGTCCGCCATCCACAATCCGCCACGGATCGCGCATGCATTCATACATCGCGGCATACAGCGTGTTCGGATCGTTGCGGTTGATGACCAGATCAATCGCGCCAGTGCGGTCATTGACGTATAAAACCTTTTTCCAGGTTTTGCCGCCATCCGCGGTTTTGAAAACGCCCCGCTCTTCGTTCGTCGAAAACAAATGGCCCATCGCCGCGACGTACACCACGTCAGGATTTGCCGGATGCACAATGATTCGCGCGATGTGATGGCTTTCTTTTAGCCCAGTGTTTTGCCAGGTTTTTCCGGCGTCCGTGGATTTGTACACGCCATCGCCCCAGTACGCGCTGCGCGCGCATGAAGCGTCGCCGGTTCCCACCCAGACGTGATCGGCATTGGAGGGCGCGACGGCCAGTGAACCCACGGCGGGCATGTTCTGGCTGTCAAAGACTGGTTCGAAGGTGGTTCCGTTGTTGGTCGTCTTCCAAACTCCGCCGTGACGCACACCCACATAAAACGTGTACAGATGCGCTTTCGCTGGCGTTTCGGGAACAGCGATTTCGGAAACCCAGCCGCCTACGCGAAACGGGCCGAGGTTGCGATATTGGAAACTGTCGCGCAGCAAATCGTTCGCTGGTTGCTGCGAACTTGCCTGCAACGAAAACGCCACCAGAAAAATTGCCACCCAGGGGATCAGTCGTTTCATAAGTCTTTTCGATTTATCTTTTCTCAATGGTTGCGCGAACTATGTAATCCAGTCGCGGAAAGTTTTCCTTCAGCCAGGCGTTGCCGCCTTCAAACAGGGGCGCCTGTTTTCCCGCGCGAATGCCGCCGCCTGCAGATTCACCGTATTCAGCGTTGAGCTTATCCGCGACTTCCATGCCTTCAATGACTTTCCCCAACGGCACAAAAGGCTCTTTGTCGTGCGTCGCGGAATTGTCTTTCAAATTGATGAAGACCTGCGTCGCGCGCCCGTTCGGCACGGCGAAAGCAAAAGCGACGGTTCCGCACTGATTCGATTGGCGCGGCGGATCGTCCGCAATCGTCCGCGTCCGCCAGACATTGGAAACCTTCGGATCGCCGTTGATGCCGAACTGCGCCCATGTGTCTTTGCGAATCCGATGAAAGCGCACTTGATCGTAATAGCCCGCGCGCACCAGGTTATAGAAACGATCCGCCCCCAGCGGCGCCCAGTTGCGATGAACTTCGATCACGATTAAGCCTTTACTGGTTTCCATCCGCACGTTGAACAGTTCCGGTGCGCGGGCGTTCATTGCCGGATCGTCCGGGTGAAGCAATTGCTTTGACGTTTGCGCTTGTACGGACAAAACCAGCAAACAGGCCAAAGCCGCCATTGCCGCGCGCGATTTGTTCCACGTCTTGTTCATCCACTTACTTCCCAAACTGCACCACGCGCACATCGAACAAACTGCCTAGCAGCGCATTTTGCCGGGGCTGGAATTTGACAGTGACACGCTGTTTGCCGCGCGTCAGCGCTTCGGGCAGCGGGTATTCATAATCAAACAAATCCGCCGGATGAATTTCCAGCGTCTGCGTCGTGACGCGCTCGCCATCCACCAGAATATCGAAGGACCGCAAGCGACCTTCGCTGCCGCGAAAGGTGCAAACCAGCGTCAGCGGCTTGTCCGGGGCTACTTTCAAATCGTAGCTGAGCCAGCCGCGCGCCGAACGCCAGCGTTTGTCTTCAAACTCACCGTCCAGCAAGCCCTCGCCCTTCAGGTTATGTTCCTGCTCGCTCTGTTTGTTTTCGGTGATGACGGCGTCAATCGTCTGCCGTTCGATCACCTTGCGACGAGCTTCGACGGTGGCGAATTCGTTTTTGACCTTGTCCCATTCGGCAGCCGGGTAAACTTTCCAGTACACGTTGTAGCGCCGGGCATACAACGAATAAAACGGCGCGAGCGAAACTTCGCTTGGTTGCGCCAGTCCTTGCGTGACAAAGTGCAGCGGCTTGCCCGGCACAGGTTTGACCTTTGCCAGCACATCCTTGACCTCTCCAACAAAGGCTGGCACTTGAATCGGTTTGACGCGACTGACTTGCGGAGCACTGGGGCCAAAGCGGCGCGCTTCGGTCAAATCTTCCGTGCCCAGATCGCCGCCCAGCACAATTGGGCCGTACAGCAAAGCGACCATTTTCGGGTCGTCCGGCATCGCTTCCAGACGAAGGCTCATCGGCAATTTGACTTCGATTGCGTCGCCGGTTTTCCAGGTACGTTCGATGGTGACGTAAGAGCCGGGCTTGGCTGTCACGGCTTCCCTTTTGCCGTTGACCGTTAGCGTCATGCCCGACTGCGCCCACGCCGGGTAGCGAATCTTGAAGGCCAGCTTGACGGGCTTGGCGGCTTTCACCGTCAGCCGGGTCGAATCTGTTTCGGGAAACTTTGTTTCCTGGCGAACCACCAAGCCTTTCTCTTTCCAGTTCAGTTCCGAGGCGATGAACAGGTTGACGTAGAGCGCCTGCTCGGCGCGGAAGTAAATCGTTTCGCCGTATTTGGCGTGGTTTTCCATCCCCGTGCCGACGCAGCACCAGAAGGAATCATTCGGCGTCGAATAGGTGCGGAACGCGCCGGGACGCAGCGGCACGTAATAAGTCATCATCGCCGTGGCCGGGTCCTGCGAAGCAAGGATGTGATTGAACAGGCCGCGTTCATAAAAATCCATTGTTCGCGCCGACGGCTCCCAGGCGAACAAATGGCGCGACAGTTTCAGCATGTTATAGGTGTTGCAGGTTTCGGTGCTGGTCGCGCCCAGATGTTTCGAGAACTGTTCGATGGGGAAAAAGCCTTCGTCGTCGCTGTGACCGCCAATGACATACGACCGATGCAAGGCCACGCGCTCCCAGAAAAAACTGGCGATGTCGTGGTAGCGTCGTTCGCCGGTCAATTCATATTCGCGCGCCGCGCCGATGGCTTTCGGGATTTGCGTGTTGGCGTGCAAGCCGTTCAGCGCGTCTTCGCCGCGCGCCAGAGGATCGAACACGCGCTGATGATCAAACTTGCGCGCAATTCGCAAATGTTCGGGATTGCCTGTGACGGCGTATAAGTTGGCCAACACGTCATTCATGCCGCCGAATTCGGTTTGCAGCACGGCCTGCTGCTGTTCGTCGGTCAGCCGATCCACGCGGAACTTGACCCAGTCGGCCTTTTTCAATAGCACGTCGAGCGCCTGCTGATTTCCGGCAAGCTGGTACATATCCAGCAACCCGGCCAGAATTTTGTGCAGCGTGTAATAAGGCGCCCAGGCTTTCTGGCGCTTTTCCACGCGGTCGAACAACTCTTCCGGGAAGGCCGACAGATAGCCCGGATTGAATCCGCGCGAAGGCAGCGCTTGTTGCACTTTGGCCAGTTCGGCAACCAACGCATCGCCTTTCGTTTTGAACCGCGCATCGCCCGTGCTGGCATACATCAGCGCCAGCGCCGTCAGCAAATGGCCTGTCGCATGGCCGCGCAATTCCACATCCGGCGCTTCCCATCCGCCCAGTGGTTTGGCCGATGAAGGCAATCCGGCATTGACGCGGAAATTGTGCAGCATCCGGTCGTTATCCAGACTGAGCAGGTATTGCTGATTGCGCAGCATTGCCGCGCGAAACGGTCCGTCCAGCAACTTCACGTCGCCCAAATCGAAGCTTTGCGCTTTGAACGGAACTTTGCTGGCGACCTTCTCCTTCTGCGTGCGCAGTCCGGCATTCGCCAGCATTTGCGTGGCAAGCAGAAAACAGAAAATGAAGGTTGTCAGTCTTGTCACGTCGCGGCCCCTATCGAAAAATATTTGGAGCAGGTTCTCAACCTGCTCCGCCAGAACCGGGCAGGTTGAGAACCTGTCCTACCAAACCATTGAACTTATTGAGTGGTCACAGACCCGTAAAACTTCCAGCTTGATTTGAAATCCCGCGTCAGAGGTTGTTTGGTCAGAATGGCGCGCACCATTTCGATGGGAATCCGATTCTCTTTCAAAATTTGATCGTGGAACGCGCGGTCGGTCATTTTCTTTGTGTCCACCAATTCCTTGTGCAGCGCGTGAATCTGCATCCCGCCCAGCAAATAAGCGGCCTGATACAACGGCGAATAACTTCCGGCAAACGAGCGGCGCACTTCGCCGGCGGCGTTTTCCGGTTCGTGACCAACGCGCTTGATCAGCAGGTCAATGCACTGTTGCGGAGTCATCGTGCCCATGTGAAAGCTGAGCGAAAAGATGATTCGCGCGCAACGGTGGGAGCGCCAGAACAGCATGCCGATCTTGTCTTCCGGCGTTTTGGCGAAACCGCGATCCCACAGCAGCAATTCCCAGTACAAGGCCCAGCCTTCGCCCCAGAACGGCGTGCTGAACAGCCCGCGATAGGGTTTGTAGCGCGCCGTCATATAGCCTTGCAGGTGATGGCCGGGAATCAATTCGTGCTGCACCGTCGCGCGCGAAAAGTGCGGATTGTTGCCGCGCATGCTCATCAGCTTGGCTTCGTGCGACATGGTGTTGGTCGGGTAGGAAACACTGATGACTTCGCCGCCTGTGAAAAACGGATTCACCAACTGGCGTTCGGGCGACATCATTTCCATCCGCCAGCTTTCGCGCGCCAGCGGCGGAATCGTCACCAGATCGTTCTTTTCCAGGTATTCGATGGCTTCGATGGCCAGGTCTTTGATGACTTCAGTTTGCTTGCCGGGTTCGACGTATTTGTTTTTGACGGCTTCCATCGCCTTGTGCCAGTCGTCGCCGAAGCCCATTTCGCGCGAAGCCTTCTTCAATTCGCTTTCGCACCAATCGAGTTCCTTGTTTGCAATGGCGATTAACTCTTCCGGCGTGTAGGGAATCATTTCCGACGCCAGGTCGGCCATCAAGGCTTCGCGGCCAATCGGATCGCCGACGATGTCGCTGTAATCTCCCGTCCGCGCGTTGGTGGGTCGAGCCGCACCACCTCCCGCAAAAGCGCCGCCGCCTCTTTGACCGCCGCCGCCGCCAGCACCACCGCGACCTGCGCCACCGGCAGGAGGTCCAGCCTGCGCCACCGTTGGTCCAGGATCGCTGGCGCGTAAACCTACAACGCGCTCCGTCAAATAATTGCTGTACGTTCCTAACGCCTGATCCAGCGCCTTGTACGGCTCTTCGACCCACCAGGTGAACAGCGGATCGTATCCGTTGTAATAACCGTACCATTGCCGCAATGCGCCGCGCAGGCTGCCCACCGCCGCAACGGCGCGATTGCCCGTAGATTTTTTGATCTTGCCCGGTTCGCTGCGCAGCCCGGCGTCCAGCGAACGGCGCGCGGCGTCAATCTGCTTGGCCAGATCGTTAAGCTGCGTGGCAACTTTCTGGCTGTCAATTTTTTGCATCTGGCGGCGCGCTTCAGCCAAATCGGTGATGGTTTGCGCGAACGGAACCAGCGTCGCGATTTCGGCCAGCGCTTTGGATTGCAGTTCCAGTTCCTGAAGCTCGCCTTCAAGCTTGGATTTGAACAGCACGTAATCCACTTTGCCTTCGTGGCTCATGGCGTCAAAGTTCATCTTGCCGATCAGCGCCAGCCATTCGCCGTAAAACTGTTTGAAGCGCGCCATTCGCGCGGGCGACGATTCCACCGGGTACGAACGCATCAAACTGCCGCGATCCGCCACATAGCGTTCAATGACCGGGCGCATCTCGCTTTTGCCCTGATCCAGATCGGCCAGCGCCGGAACGTCATTGTCCGCCGCCGTTGCTCGAATCCAAGGCAGCGGACTGAAACAAGCGCCGACAACCATGGCTGCCAACAAGCATTTTGCTACTACCATTTTCGCCTGACTCATTAGTTGATCCTGTGGAAAGTTCGGGAGATTGTTGCCTGCACCAGGGTGCGCATTCCAAGCGGAAGAACACCTTCCGCGCAAAGGATTCAGCATTTCTGGTTTCAGCGTGCTGCAAGCGACCAAAGAATTACTCTTCAGTATTTCTTTAGTAAAGCTTCAATGCCCGTATCGTCTTGAAGGAAAGAAGGGTGGATTGAACCTGATTAGGGATGTGCGTGAATTGAAGTTACGATCCGGTGATGTATCCCTTTACCTGCTCCAGCATCGTCGGTTCGGAAGGGTGGTGAAGTTCAATCCCAAAATTCGGCGTGGTTAAAATCGTCCACAAATGCCTTCTCACGGACTCTTGAAAGAAGGGCTGTATTTCCAGCGTGCGATATGAATCGGTTTCGCCCAATCCCTGCATCTGCGCATAATCGTAATAAGCGCGAACAATCGCCAAATACACGGCAAATCGAGCAACATAAATCCGCGGCGGAGGATTTTTGCCAACGGCGGCAACTCTGGTGACGATGCGGATGGAAGGCTCGGTTGCGTTATTCAGCACTGAAGGGCCATTAAGATATTGGGCGATGATCAGCGGAACTTTGATGTCTTGCAGCTCCTGCGATCCGGGCACGCGATCAACGTTATGCGCATTATTCAGCCAATGGGCCAGCATTCCGGCGGTCTGTTTTCGCAGTTCCATGTTCTGGATTCCATCCAGCTTGTCGAAACAATCGTTGTACATTTGCTGCCAATAGTTGGCGGGACGTTCAAAGCGTTCCTGCGCCCCGGCTGGCGCTTTCGGATTCACCAATTGCCACAGCCCAGTGGCTGAACTCAGCGTGCTTCTGGCAGTTCGAAACGACGTTTCGACCGCAGCCAGGGCCACGGCAGCATCCGTCGGCAGCATTCGAGCAGCGCCTCCCCAGGAAGTCGTGATGGCTTCCCATGTGCCTTTGAAATCTTCCAGGCCGGGCCGCGTATGAAGCGTGTCCGTTTGTAAAAGCTCCAGGCCTTTCAGAATGACCTGCGTCTTCCCTGTCAGTTGGCCGTTCCCGCCCATTTCCGCGCTGACGGAATCCAGCAGCGGGCCAATCCGCTCCAGCGATGCCAGTTCTTCCGAACTCATATTGACAGGAAGCTGCAGCCCCTCGGCTTTGCTTACCACGCTGGCATGCTGTTCCCGCAAGGCCTCCTCTCCGGGCGTGCAACCGCATCCCAAAGCACTGATGAGGATCACTGCCCCCAACCATAATTTTCCCGCGCCTGAACTTGGAGACAAGAATTCTATATTTTCACGTAGATGATGAAATGACTTGGTCATAGGACAAAAAACGTCTTGGTCGAAGGAGGAATTATCGAGTTGGTTATGAAAGAAAGCCTGCAATCCTTTCCGGGTTGGAAAGATGTGAGCGCAGACGAAATCAAACGAAGGTCGCAGTCTGCTAAATGGTAGGTTTACACCTTCTACTTC